>JAWKWE010000008.1 GCA_041397645.1 Hyphomicrobiaceae bacterium
AGGCCGCATTCGGTCTCAGCGTTGCCCTTCAAACGGCTGCGTTGGCGTGGTTTGCGATGCCGTGGATACGTACGTTCGGCAAAAGTCTCTGTCGTTCGTTCGCCCGGCCTCCCAAAGCGCGCGGCACCTCGGCCGGATCCGGACGGCCAGCCTTCGAGCGGCCCATTTTTGAGGCGTGTGACGGAGTGGATTGGTAAGCGGGGCGCAAAAGCAGTCTCATAAAACGCGGTCGCGTTACGTCGAACTGAGCCACTAAAGGATTGAGTTGGGCGAGCGCCCCTCGGCGAAAGCCCGGCCCAATGACTGATGTTGTTCCTCCCTGCAAATCGAATTTGTACCCATCGAGATCGCAATTCCGGGGACAGACGCGATGCGCTTGGATACACGACCTAATAGCGAAACGGCAGTTTAACGAGCGAGGCTGACCTCACAAGCTGTTGTTCACGCCGCCGTCGTTTCCGAGCGAAGACTCCGGACACTCCTTTGTTTCTCTTTTCCTACGCCAGGCTACTAACCCAGTAACTGCCTTGTTGTGCCGAGCCATTTCCTGCCCCTTCTATTCATCCCCATCTGAGGCCGCTCGGGACGGCCTCATTCGTTGGGGACAGCGGTGGCAATCCATTCCATTCAATCGGAGGCAATGTCGCGCGGCGCGCGCATGCTACGCACGGCGTTCGGTCCTGCGATCGCGCGCTTCCTGGAAGATCCTGTTGTCGTTGAGGTCATGCTCAACCCTGATGGGCGGTTGTGGATCGACCGGCTGTCGAGTGGTTTGGCGGATACCGGAGAAACGGTGTCTGCCTCGGACGGAGAGCGGATCGTTCGGTTGGTTGCGCACCACGTGGGCACCGAAGTCCACGCCGGCGCCCCACGTGTCTCGGCCGAGTTGCCTGAGACGGGGGAGCGCTTTGAGGGACTGTTGCCGCCGGTGGTTGCGGCACCAGCCTTTGCAATCCGGAAACCAGCGGTCGCCGTGTTCACGCTGGACGATTACGTCGCCGCCGGAATCATGACTTCGGGCCAGGCCAGCGCTTTGAAAGGTGCGGTCGAAGCACGCAAGAATATTCTTGTGGCAGGCGGCACCTCCAGCGGCAAGACGACGCTGACCAACGCACTCCTGGCGGAAGTTGCCAAGACCTCGGATCGTGTCGTTCTGATCGAGGACACGCGGGAGCTTCAGTGCAAGGCGCCAAATCTTGTCGCGCTTCGCACCAGGGACGGCGTGGTCTCGCTATCGGATCTCGTGCGGTCATCGCTTCGCCTGCGGCCTGACCGCATCCCGATCGGAGAGGTGCGCGGCGCCGAGGCGCTCGACCTGCTCAAGGCCTGGGGCACCGGCCATCCCGGCGGAATCGGCACCATTCATGCCGGTACCGCGCTAGGCGCGCTGCGCCGGCTCGAGCAGCTGATCCAGGAAGCGGTCGTCACCGTGCCGCGGGCCCTGATCGCGGAAACCATCAATGTCATTGCCGTCCTGTCCGGTCGCGGTGCCGAGCGCCGTCTAACCGAACTTGCTGATGTCACAGGACTCGGAACTTCAGGCGACTACAGCCTGACAGCAATGGGGGACCAATCATGAGTATCGTCACTTCGTGCAAGCGAATGGTCGCTTCGACGACCATGGCCGCGGCCGCCTGTTTGAGCGTAGGTCCAGCCTTGGCTGCCGGCTCCAACATGCCATGGGAGCAGCCGCTCAACCAGATCCTTCAATCGGTCGAAGGACCGGTCGCCAAGATCATCGCTGTCATCATCATCATCGTCACCGGCCTATCGCTCGCGTTCGGCGACACTTCGGGTGGCTTCCGCAGGCTCATCCAGATCGTGTTTGGCCTATCGATCGCGTTTGCCGCGTCGAGCTTCTTTCTGTCGTTTTTCTCGTTCGGCGGCGGAGTGACGATCTGATGGACGGTGAGATCCCAGGTTTCGTCACGCCGGTACATCGCGCGTTGACCGAGCCGATCCTGATGGGCGGTGCTCCACGTTCCATCGCCATCCTTAACGGCACGCTCGCAGCTGCCCTCGGCATCGGCCTGCGCCTTTGGGTCGCCGGCCTCCTGCTTTGGTTCGTTGGCCACATGGTCGCCGTCTGGGCCGCCAAGCGCGACCCTGACTTTGTCGAGGTCATCCGCCGGCACCTTCGCATCCCTGGTCATCTCAACACGTGAGGTCTTATATGATGAATCTTGCCGAATACCGCCGTTCCAATACCCGTCTTGCGGATTTTCTGCCGTGGGCGGCCCTTGTCGACGAGGGGATCATCCTGAACAAGGACGGGTCGTTCCAGCGCACGGCAAAGTTTCGGGGACCGGACCTCGACAGCGCCGTGCCGGCAGAGCTTGTTGCTGTTGCCGGGCGCCTCAACAACGCGCTGCGCCGGCTCGAATCCGGCTGGGCAATCTTTGTCGAAGCCCAGCGCCATTCGGCGGGAGCTTATCCGCCCAACACCTTTCCGGATGTCGCCTCTGCCCTGGTCGATGCGGAGCGGAGAGCACAGTTCGAAGAGGCCGGCGCCCACTACGAGTCGAGTTATTACCTGACATTTCTTTATCTGCCGCCGGCCGAGGGCACGGCAAGAGCGGAACGGCTGCTTTACGAGGGTAGCAACCGCACCGTGGATGCTGACGCACGGGAAGTTCTCCGCGGCTTCATCGACCGGACCAGTCGCGTGCTTCAGCTCGTCGAGGCGTTCATGCCCGAGTGCGCCTGGCTCGACGACGAGGCGACACTGACCTACCTGCACTCCACGGTCTCGACCAAGCGGCACCGGGTCAGGGTGCCCGAGATCCCAATGTATCTCGACGCGCTGCTTGCCGATCAACCGTTGACAGGCGGTCTCGAGCCGATGCTCGGCTCAGCGCATCTGCGAGTTCTGACCATCGTCGGGTTTCCGACGGCGACGACGCCCGGGATTCTCGACGACCTCAACCGTCTTGCCTTCGCCTATCGCTGGTCGACCCGCGCGATCATGCTCGACAAGGCGGATGCGACAAAACTTCTGACGAGGATCAGGCGGCAATGGTTCGCCAAACGCAAGTCAGTGGCCGCAATCCTGAAGGAGGTGATGACCAACGAGGCGTCTGCGCTCCTCGACACCGATGCGCATAACAAGGCGCTGGATGCCGACGCCGCACTGCAGGAACTGGGCTCGGATCAAATTGGGCAGACCTTTGTCACGGCGACAATCACGGTCTGGGACACCGATCCTGCTACCGCCGACGAGAAGCTCCGCCTCGTCGAGAAGGTGATCCAGGGGCGGGATTTCACCTGCATGGTCGAGACGGTGAATGCAGTCGAGGCCTGGCTCGGCAGCTTACCGGGACATGTCTATGCCAATGTCCGTCAGCCACCGATCTCAACGCTGAATTTGGCGCACATGATCCCACTGTCTGCGGTATGGGCTGGCGAAGCGAGGGACCACCATTTCAAGGCGCCACCGCTGTTCCTGGCCAAGACGGAAGGTTCAACGCCGTTTCGTTTTTCGCTTCATGTCGGCGATGTCGGACATACGCTGGTAGTTGGCCCGACCGGCGCCGGTAAATCGGTGCTGTTGGCGTTGATGGCATTGCAATTCCGGCGCTACGGCGAATCTCAGATTTTTGCGTTCGATTTTGGCTGTTCCGTACGTGCTGCCACGATTGCCATGGGCGGCGATTGGCATGACATCGGCGGCGTGCTCTCGGGCGAATCCGCGGAGTTCGTTGAGCTTCAGCCGCTTGCGGCAATTGACGAACCATCTGAGCGTGCTTGGGCAGCAGAGTGGATCACCGCGATCCTCGGTCGTGAAAGGGTCGAAGTCACGCCGGAAGCCAAGGATCATCTATGGTCGGCACTCACCTCGCTCGCTTCAGCACCGATCGGGGAGAGGACCCTGACGGGTCTTTGTGTTCTTCTTCAGTCCAATGCGTTGAAGCAGGCGCTGCAGCCTTATTGCCTCGGGGGGCCGTACGGCCGGCTTCTCGATGCGGAGTTCGAACGCCTTGGCGATGCCGCTGTTCAGGTCTTCGAGACCGATGGGCTGATCGGCACCGCCGTCGCGCCGGCTGTCCTTTCCTACCTGTTCCACCGTATTGAAGCACGGCTTGATGGTCGGCCAACTCTGCTCATCATCGATGAAGGATGGCTCGCGCTCGATGATGAAGGGTTTTCCGGTCAACTGCGTGAGTGGCTGAAAGCCCTTCGCAAGAAGAACGCCTCCGTCATTTTCGCCACCCAGTCGTTGGCTGATATCGATGGCTCCGCGATCGCGCCTGTTATCATCGAGAGCTGCCCCACGCGCATTTTGTTGCCGAACGACCGCGCCATCGAGCCACAAATCACGGCAATCTATCGACGCTTTGGGCTTAACGACCGGCAGATCGAGATCCTGGCGCGCGCGACGCCGAAGCGCGACTATTACTGTCAGTCGCGGCGCGGCAATCGCCTGTTCGAGCTCGGTCTCGGTGAGGTTGCCCTGGCCTTCACGGCCGCTTCCTCCAAAGCCGACCAGGCCCTTATCGAACAGGTCCTTGCCGAACATGGCCGTGAGGACTTTGTGCGCGGCTGGCTCAGGGCGCGCGACATCTCCTGGGCGACCGACCTCATCCCGCATTTCAGTGAATTGGAGGTCTCGAAATGAACCGCCTTTACCGCCTCGCCACCGCCAGCATAATCGCGATCACCGTTGCCGTCAGCTTGAGGCCGGCGTCGGCGCAATTGGTCGTTTTTGATCCCAATAACTATGCACAAAACGTGCTGACAGCCGCTCGCAGCCTGCAGCAGATCAACAACCAGATCGCGTCTCTGCAGAATCAGGCGCAGATGCTCGTTAACCAGGCGAAGAACCTGGCAACGCTGCCGTTCTCGTCGTTGTTGCAACTGGAGCAATCGATCCAGCGGACCCAACAGCTTCTCGCTCAGGCCCAGCGCATCGCCTACGACGTCGGGCAGATTGATCGTGCGTTTTCAACGACCTACGCGCCGGCAACATTCAGTATCTCGGATCAGGCGTTGATCGCAAACGCGCAGACGCGTTGGCAGAACGCAATGGCGGGCCTGCAGGACGCCATGCGGACGCAGGCCACGGTCGTTGGCAATCTCAATACCAACCGTACCCAGATGTCCGCGCTTGTCACCGCGAGCCAGGGCGCGACCGGGGCGCTACAGGCGAGCCAGGCCGGCAATCAGCTCATGGCCTTGCAAGCTCAGCAGCTAGCCGACCTCACGGCGGTCGTCGCGGCTCATGGGCGCGCACAGAACCTGGAGTCTGCTCAGCGTGCCGCCGCGCAGGACCAGAGCAGGGAGCAGCTGCGCCGCTTCCTGACCCCGGGCCAGGGATATCAACCCACAGCCGTTCGGATGTTTCACTGATGAAGAAGTTAGCGATCGATAGGCTGCCGATGATCGCGGCCATGGTGCTCGTCGTCCTCATCGTCGCGGCCTGTGCAATTCGCCTGCGTGACGACGAAAACCAAACCACGTCCGCCACATCCTTCGACCAGGCGTCTGATCCGTTGGCAACAAGGCTCGCGCAGTGCCGCTCCGTGACCTCGGAGCAGAAAGAGGCTCTGTCGGAATGTCGCAAGGCTTGGGCTGAGAAACGCCGTCAATTCCTCAGGCAGACATCTCCAACGTCCCCGGAAAGCGCCGCTTCTCACGGCACATCACCATTGTTCATCCCCTCTGAGCATGACCGCGGGCCCAGGCTCGGGCCGCACGATTCAGTAACGCAGTCTGGGAAGGAGTAAGCGATGAGCGGTACGGGCATTATCGACCAGTTCCTGGAGACCTTTACCCGCTACATCGATTCCGGCTTCGGGCTGCTTGGAGGCGAAGTCGGATATCTCGCCACGACACTAGCGGCCATTGACCTCACGCTGGCGGGCCTATTCTGGGCATGGGGTGCTGACGAAGACATCCTGGCGCGCCTTGTCAGGAAGACCCTGTTTGTCGGCGTCTTCGCCTTCCTGATCGGCAATTGGAACAGCCTGGCCCGCACCATCTTCGAAAGCTTTGCCGGTTTGGGTCTGAAAGCCTCGGGCACCGGCCTTTCCTCAGCCGATTTCTTGAGGCCCGGAAAGATCGCCCAGGTTGGCCTTGATGCCGGACGACCACTCCTCGACTCAGCCTGGGGACTGATGGGGTATGTCGGCTTCATCGAGAACTTTATCCAGATCGTGGTGCTGCTGTTCGCCTGGATCGTGGTGCTGCTGGCTTTCTTCATTCTGGCCATCCAGCTCTTCATCACCCTGATTGAGTTCAAGCTGACGACGCTCGCTGGCTTCGTGCTGATCCCGTTCGGCCTGTTCGGCAAGACCGCCTTCGCCGCCGAGCGGGTGCTCGGCAACGTGATTTCTTCCGGGATCAAGATTCTGGTGCTTGCCGTCATCGTCGGCATCGGCTCGACGCTGTTTGCGCAATTCACGGCAGGATTTGCCGGCAACCAGCCGACCATCGACAACGCGATGGCGCTTGTGCTCGGCGCACTTTCTCTTCTCGGCCTCGGTATTTTCGGGCCCGGCATTGCCAATGGCATCGTATCCGGTGGACCGCAACTCGGTGCCGGAGCCGCCGTCGGCACCGGTTTAGCCGCTGGGGGCGCCATCGCTGCTGGCGCCGGCCTCGCGGCAGGCGGCGCAGGACTGGCAGGTGGAGCGCTCGTAGGTGGCGCCCGTGGCGCAGCCACGATAGCGAGCGGAACGGCAAGTGCCTACCGAGCCGGAGGATTGAGTGGTGTCGCCAGCGCAGGCGGCTCGGCAATCGTCAGCCCGCTGCGCCGCATGGCAGCCGGACTGACAAGTAGCTCGCCGACCACAGATGCGCCTCCGGCCTGGGCGCGCCGCATGAAGCGCGCGCAGACCGTGAACCAGGGCGTGTCCGCCGCCACCCACGCCGTTCGTAGCGGCGATAGTGCCGGTGGCGGATCCTCCGTCGACCTGTCCGAGGGAGGGCAGTGATGTTCAAACGACCATCCGTGCATTACGGCCGCACGCCAGAGCCAGTGACGTCTTACCAGAAGGCGGCTCAGGTCTGGGATGAGCGCATCGGGTCGGCGCGCGTTCAGGCCAGAAACTGGCGGTTGATAGCATTCGGATGTCTGTTGCTGTCGGGAGGGCTCGCCGCCGGCCTCGTCTGGCAGTCCACCAAAGGCACCGTCACGCCATGGGTGGTGGAGATCGACCATCTCGGTCAGGCCCAAGCGGTTGCGCCGGCGAGTCCTTTCTATCAGCCGACCGATCCGCAAATCGCGTTTCATCTCGCGCGCTTCATCGAAGATGTGCGAGGCCTTCCATCGGACGCCATTGTGCTGCGTCAGGGTTGGCTCCGCGCCTACGACTTTACGACCGATCGTGGCGCTGCAGCGCTGAACGACTACGCACGTACCAATAACCCCTTTGCCAGGCTCGGCAACACACAAGTTGCAGTCGAGATCTCCAGCGTCATTCGCGCCTCGCCGGAGAGCTTTCGGATTGCATGGACCGAGCGCCGCTACGACAGCGGCCAGCTAGCCGCGACCGAGCGCTGGACCGCGATCCTTTCTGTCGTCATCGAAACCCCTCGCGATGCCGATCGTCTCCGCAAGAACCCGCTCGGCGTCTATGTCAATGCGATCAACTGGTCAAAGGAGCTCGGTTAGTGAGAAAACCCGTACCGCGATCCGCGCACCCCGAATGGAATCGAGCGCCCTTACGTCTCGCTTTTCTTCTGACGGTCGCGCTCTCCGGCTGCACGACCTTCAAGCCGCCACAGATCAGCTATGATGATGAGGTACCGCCATCTCCCGATCTCCCGATGCCGGCCGATGACCACGCGCGTCCCTTGCATGTCCCACCGGCCTGGACTCCAACTCGTGGCGGCAACAAGGGTGAAACAGAGTCAAAGGACCCGACCGGTCGCGTCGAGATCGCCAATGATGTGGCGCGTGTCCAGCCGCGGCGGGCAGGGTATTTCAATGCCGTACAGGTCTTTCCCTATAGCCCCGGCGCGCTCTATCAAATCTATGCCTCGCCCGGGCAGATTACGGATATCGCGCTCGAACCTGGCGAACAGCTAACCGGTTCGGGTCCGCTCGCCGCTGGGGATACCGTGCGCTGGATCGTCGCCGACACGGAGAGCGGCAGCGCTGATACCAGGCGCGTTCACATCATGGTCAAGCCAACGCGCCCCGCCATCGAGACCAACCTTGTCGTCAACACCGATCGACGAACCTACCTCATCGAACTTCGCTCTCGCGAAAAGCTCTACATGCCGTCGGTCGCCTGGTTCTACCCGGAAGACCGGACCAGCCGCTCCCGGACGTTGCCGCTAACGCCGCTCATCCCGGAAAAGGATCAGCGTCGATATCGCTATGTGATCGAAGGCGACAACCCGCCGTGGCGGCCAGTGAATGCCTATGACGACGGTCGCAAGGTCTACATCGAATTCTCGCCCGGGATTGGCCAGGGCGAAATGCCACCGCTGTTTGTCATCGGCCAGGACGGCAAGCCCGAACTCGTCAACTATCGCGTCTACAGGAATGTCCTGATTGCCGATCGTCTGTTCGCCGCGGCCGAGCTTCGCCTCGGTACAGACAATCAGCAGAAAGTCCGAATTGTCAGAAACGATGGGAGGCGATCGTGACAGACAACGGCCCAAGCGAGAGCGTCGGTCCCGTATCTGGACCACGGCCGTCACCTGCCGATCGCGCGCATGCCTTGCGTCTGGGTGCAGAGCGCCCAAGGATCACGAGGCTTTCCCGAAGGGTGCTTGCCGGCGGCGCGGCCCTGGCTTTGCTGCTCATCTCTGGCGCGGCGCTGTGGGCGCTAAGGAATAACCATCAGCGCAATCCGGCGCCGGACGAGCTCTACAGCACGAATCATCACAACATCGCAGATGGGCTCGCGACGTTGCCGAAGGACTATGCCGGGATCCCGCGCGATGTGCCGCCGCTTGGACCGCCTTTGCCTGGCGATTTAGGCCGTCCGATTGTTGCAGCGCAGACCCAGACCGGTCCCATAGCGGTCGATGCCGAGCAACAGCGCGTCAACCAGGAAACGGAATCGGCGCGGACGAGCAAGCTGTTCGCTACCACGAATATCCGCCCGCCGTCCGCTACAACGGCATCGAATGACGCGCCCACCACCGAGACGACGTCGTCAGACGAAGCATTCGCTCAGAACGGCCAGGATCGAAAGATCGCCTTCGTGAATGCCTCGGTCGACAGACGCACAACGGGCCCGGATCGTCTGGCCAAACCAGCATCGCCCTTCGTGGTTCAGGCAGGGACCGTCATTCCAGCTGCCTTGCTGACCGGGATCCGCGCTGACCTGCCGGGCCAGATCACGGCACAAGTCACCGAGAACGTTTTCGATTCGCCGACCGGGCGGGTCCGACTCGTTCCGCAGGGCGCGCGACTGATCGGGACTTACGATAGCCGGGTCGTGTTTGGACAATCACGCGTGCTCCTGGTCTGGACCAGGTTGATCATGCCGAACGGCCGGTCCATTGTGCTCGAACGGCAGCCGGGAGCCGATGCCGCGGGCTATTCCGGCCTTGAGGATGAGGTCGACAACCACTGGAAAGAGTTGTTGCGAGCAGCTGCGCTGTCAACGTTGCTCGCCGTCGGGACCGAGGTGAATTCGGGCAGCGACGTCAACAGCACGAACGGCGCCCTCATCCAGGCGTTGCGACGAGGAGCAGGCGATTCCGCCAGCCAAGTTGGGCAACAGCTCGTTCGGCGCAATCTCAATATCCAGCCGACGCTGACGATCCGGCCGGGATTTCCCGTTCGTGTGATAGTCAATCGCGATCTCGTGCTCGAACCCTACGGAGAATAGCTTTCGGCCAATAGCCTAAGAAAGCTAGTTTATAAATTATGGATGAAAGTCTATTCCTCGCTTCTGCGAGCTATTAGCAAGATTCTCTGCAAAATACGACTGCATCGAGTACCCACTTTGGTCAAGTCTTCGAACAGCGCAGATTAACCAGACTGTTCCAGCTTACGACAGTCTGGTTTTTGACCCCGCCTACGCATTCAACCGCGTCAAGGCACAAAAATCTCCCGCGATTGCTCGCGGGAGATTCTTGCTTTGCGCGCCTGAGATTCATTCGGAAGGCACATCGCCGTGAATGGTGTCGCCGAACAATTCCCACTTCGTGCCCTTAAATCTCATTAGTTGAAGCGAACTGATCGGGGCAAAATCGGTCGGCCCGGTGTTGATCTTGACGCCCGGCAGCAGCGTGTCGGGCACGAAGTCCTTCAAATTCGCTGCCTGCTTCATGACATTGGCACGCGTGAGATCGTCGCCACACATCTCGAGTACCTTCGCCAAAGTCTGGGCAGCGCCATAACCATAGATGTGGCCGCTATCGGTCTTGTCAGCACCCGGCATGTATTTGTCGATGAACTCGGCCCATTTCTTCATGCCGGGATCGTTGGCCCATTGCGGATCGGTCGCGTCCTTTGCGTAGGCAGCTGAAATCACACCCTGTGCATTGTCAAAGCCGGCGGGTTGCATCACGCTACCTACCGAGGCCGAGACGTTGGTCATGATCTGCAGTGGCTTCCAGCCGATCTCAGACGTTTTCTTTATCGCTTGCGCTGCGAACTTCGGGGTCGTGTAGATCAGAAAAACGTCTGGGTTGGCGGCCTTGATCTTGACGATGTGGGAGTCGATCGTTGGTTCAGAAACTTCGTGACTCTCTTCCATGATGATATTGGCAGTCTTGGCGCCGAACCCATCCTTTGTGCCCTTGACATAATCTTTGCCGAAGTCGTCGTTCTGATAAAGGATGGCCACCTTCGCATTTGGCTTCTCCTTCATCAGATATTTGGCGTAGATGTGCGCCTCACTCTGGTAGGAAGGCTGCCAGCCCATCGTCCAGGGGAAATTCTTGGGATCGTTCCACTTGGTGGCACCCGTCGCAACGAACAGCTGCGGGACTTTCTTTGAGTTGAGATACTTCTGGACCGCTGTATTGGACGGCGTGCCGAGCGGGTTGAAGACGAGCAAGACTTCGTCGCTTTCGACGAGCTTGCGGACCTGCTCTACCGCCTTCGGAGGAGAGTATGCGTCGTCGTACGTTATGAAGTTGATCTTACGACCATTGATGCCACCGCGATCGTTGATCATCTTGAAGTAAGCTTCCTCAGTCTTGCCGATCACGCCATAGGCGGACGCCGGACCACTGTAGGGCATGATGTTGCCGATCTTGATTTCGGCGTCGGACGCGCCGGTATCGTATTTTTTTTGAGCGAGCGCGGCGGATGGCGAAACCGCCAGCATCGTCAAGGTAAGGGACGCTGCGGCGAATCTGTAGGTGACTGTCATCATTCCATTCTCCCTTTGCTTTTTATGAATCAGTCCTTACGAGAATTCCCTTGTCGTGGACCAGTGACCGGCGCCTTGCTCGAGCTGAAACGGCTTGATGGCATCCTATTCGCAAACATAGGCACCTCTCCCACTTGCCAGAAGGGCGCCGTCGGTACCGACAACACGTGTTTCAGCAACGCTGAATTGGCGCCCCATCTTTACCAATCGGCCAATTGCGCGCAGCTGACCAGGTAACGCAGGTCGATGGAAATCGACGTGCAGATCGATTGTCGCGCGCGGTGTTCCTCCAGCTGCAAGGATGGTGTAGAGTCCAGTCAGGTCGATCAATGCGGAAAGAATACCGCCGTGCGCCGACGCGATCTTGGGATTGGATACAATCTCGTCTCGCCACGGCATTTCGAGTACGAGTTCGTTCATATTGGAATCAACCAGAGTCAGGCCGAGCCAGCGATGAAAGGGTGCGATCAGCAGACGTTCGCGTAGTTGCTCAATATCGTGTGGCTTCTTTTCTCGGCTCACGAGGCCACCTCCGCGACATGCCTTCGGATCAGGAATTCAACGATGGCCTGACCAAAAGCATCATTTTGATCCCCCACTACCATATGCGTGGCGTCGGCGATGTCGGTGTACTCGGCGTGAGGGACCAACCTCTTGAAATGCGCCACAGCCTCGGGAGACACGAGATCGCTGGAACCTCCCCGGATCAAGTGCACGGGCAGGCGAAGCCTTTCGGCCGCAGCGTTGAGCGCAGCGTGCCGGCCATCGATCGCCGTCGAATCCGCTATCTGTGGTCGAATGATTCGATCGATGAAGGCGGGGTCCCAATGCCAGTAGTATCGTCCGTCTTCCTTGCGGCGAAGATAGGTTTGAAGTCCGGATGAAGCCTTGCGGGTTGGCCGATGCGGCAAATAATTGGAGATCGCCTGCGCAGCCTCCTCCGGAGAGGCAAATCCTTCGCGCGCATGAGCTGCCATAAAGCCAACAATGCGCGCAACGCCTGCCGGCTCCATCTGTGGAGCGATGTCGACAAGGGTAAGAGACGCAAAGCTAAAGGGGCTCAGTTCGCCTTCCGCGAAAATGCCTGCCAGCCCCCCGAGCGAGGCCCCAATCAGCGCCGGCCTTCGACTGTTCGCGTTGGCGATAGCCGCAATATCGTTCGCAAAATCCCGGATGTCATAGGCTCCATCGTCGGCCCAGGCGCTATCGCCATGTCCGCGAAGGTCAATGGCAATTGATCGAAATCCATGCCTGGCCAGCAGTTGCGAGACAGCAAACCAACTCCGCCGTGTCTGGCCTCCGCCATGTGCCAGCATAACCGGAAAGCCATTGTCTGGCCCCTCTATCGAGGCGGCAATTCGGTGGCCCCGGTGCCCAGCGAGTGTGATCGCGGGCTGCGTCATGCTTTCAATCCAGCGTGGGCGTTAGTGTCGATCGCCGTTGTGTGACAGGGTTTGAGGGACCGCGGCTTTGGCATTGGCGCTGTCGGGAATCCCGGGGCGGGATTGTCGAGGCAAGCATGTTCGTGGTCCAAACTCATGGCGCTCTGGCCGAACAATTGCGTGCGATTTTTCTGATGCATGGGAGTGCCGCGCCGATGTCGAACGGCTTCGGCGACACCTGGCCGATCAGGTTTTGGCCCTTGAAAGTCGTGGTCAGATCGAGAACCCAAATCAGCGAAGCCTTTTCAAAAAAACAGCAGCAGCACTGCAATGCTAAACGGTACGCCGACGACACCTACGACCATCGCCGCGACGACCATCGCGATCGTTGATGCCGAGCCCTTCTCGGCTTGCAGCTTCACCCGTGTTCGCCGCTGTCTCATTAGCTTGTGAACCGCCGAACGCATCTTACCCGCGCTTCAGGCATTCGAAGATGCGCCCTCCCTTTTTTTTCACGAATAGACCTATTCTTATAAAGAAGCAAGCTTATGATAGCCTTGCACATGGAACTATATGTCGCGAGGGGAATCATGGTGCTTGAAAAACCAGGTGTGAGACCGCGAAAAGCTAAAACTTGCGGGGAGCCAGCGTTGGGGATTGTTTGAAAAGACGTTTCGACGTAATTGCGGGATTTCGGCCCCGAGGAAAATGCCATGAGCATACGAGCATTTTGCTTGATCGGCCTTTTGATGCTTTCGCTGCTCTCGCCATCGGGAGCGGTGCTGCGGTCAAACGTCGCGGCTACTGAAAGCGGCCCCCCGATTACCGACGATACCGATCAAGGGGCTTCACGTGAACTTCAGTTCTTTCGTGAAGCCAAAGTTTCGTTGCGGAGGGCAATCAAAATCGCAGAGAGGCTGCATACCGGATCAAGGGCCTTCGATGTCAAATTCGATATCCTGGCTGATTCCGCGGTTTACTGGGTCAAGACCATGCGGAAACGCAGATTTGGGAGAATGCCATCGACGCAAAAACGGGAAGTGTAGCGAGGAATGAAACTGTCTCCTCTCTGGAGGGCCGTAATGCTGACGACGGAAATAGATTGCCTGATCTGAAGAGCGTAGGGCAGGAATTGTCGGATGCTGTCGCTATCGCAGAGAAGGTCACGAAAGGAAGTGCCATTAGCGCAGCTTTGATGAGCAGGAACGGCAGACTGAACTTCATAATCTTGATCGTGAGCGGCGATCAGCTGAAGGAGGTCACCCTCGAGCCACCGAGAGTACGGCGTCCGTGATCATTTGCTGGCCACTGCAGCTGCGTGGTTCGGGTTCGGGTATAGAGGGGCCGGCTCGCCCTTCGGTTAAGGCCGCTTCAGAGTAGTTATCGGACCGAGCATGCAAACGCGTTGGCCCCGACTGCCTTTTCCCGCCTGCCTCGCCTTGGGTTAACCGGAACTGGTTTCTTCCTTGACGCGTTTTGGAAGCGTGCGGCACTCTTCGGCGACCGAATAGGAACCGAGCCATGGACAGTGTCGGCAGTCGAATCAGGGATATCGTCAGCCGGCACCTTGGCGTGCCGCCGGAGAAGATCACCGAGTCTGCTCGGTTTATCGAGGATCTAGGCGCTGACAGTCTGGATACGCTTGAGCTGCTGATAATTTTTGAAGAGGCATTCGGCTGTGAGGTTCCCGACGAGGCTGCTGAATCTATCCATACTGTGGGAGATGCACAGAGATATCTCGAAGCCAAGGTAAAAACGTAGCCGAATTTCGGGGGGAGGGACAAGGGCGGCAGACGCGTGGCTGTACGCCAATATAGGTTCTGATTGCATTGCGAGCTTGTGGTGAGGCGCCCGCACTCGGAACGGGCCAAGAGCGACGCAAAGTCGGGTAAGCGCTGAGCAAAAGTTCCCCTCGGACGTCCGTTCCATCCTACGAGAATCCGCAGCCGCGCCTTGACTATTACATAAGCTAGCTTATAATATCATTATGTTATTGGAGATGGAAATGAGTCGCGCCTCTGTGGATCAGGATTTTTTGTTCACTCTCGCCGAACTGGCTCGAATGCTGCGTGTCTATGCCGACAAGGAAGCAGGGCGTTTTGGCATTACGCGCGCACAATGGGCGGTCTTGGCTAAAGTGGGGCGCAATGAGGGCATGAGCCAGGCTGAACTCGCTGAACAGATGGAGATGCAGCCGATTACGTTGACGCGGCTGGTCGACAGGTTGTGTGAGAACGATTGGATCGAGCGCCGCGGCGACGCCAATGACCGGCGCATCAATCGTCTTCATCTCTTGAAAGCCGGTCGCCAGTTGCTTGGCAAATTGGCCGGACTGCGTTCGGAACTGACAACCACCGCGTTGAACGGCATTCCCCCGGCAGAGGCCTACCGCCTTCTCACACAACTCGAGGCAATCAAGGAAAACGTTCGTAACGCGGTTCAGAATCCGGTCGAGGACGTGTCTCGGAAGGAACACCGTTATGGCTGATCCCGTCCTGAAATTCCCTCCTGAGCACAAGGGCGAGCCGCCCGTTCCCGGCCGACAAAAGATTGCCGCTGAGCCGCGCCGGCGACTGATGGCGGGCTTGCGTCGTTATCGTCGCTTGCTGTTGCTCGTAGTCTTGCCGCTGGTCGCGGCGCTGGCCGGCGTTACATTCTATCTGAACGGCGGACGCTACGTCACCACGGACAATGCCTATGTCGGCGCGCAGAAAGTGCTGATAACGCCGGATGTTTCCGGCAAGATCGTCAGCGTTTCCGTGAAGGAAGGGCAGATTGTCACGCCCGGCGACACGCTGTTCCAGATTGATCCTGTGCCCTATCAGCTGGCGCTGGCACAGGCGCGCGCCAAGCTGGAGGACGCCAAGACCAACCATGCCAATCTCGTCGCCAATGTGAAGCTCTATTCGCAGACGCTCGAAATCGTCGGCGCTGGCATCGCTATCAAGCAGCGCGACGTCGAGCGCAAGTCGTCGCTCGTGAAAAACAATGTCGGATCACAGCTCGATCTCGACAACTCCATGACCGGGCTCGTGACCGCGCAGGCACAGCAGCAACTGGTCCGCCAGCAGCGCTCCAATGCACTTACCCAGTTGCTTGGTAATCCCGATTTGCCGCTGGAGGAGTTCCCCGCCTATTTGCAAGCCAAGGCGGCGCTCGACGATGCGCAGCGAAATCTCGACCTCACAACGGTTCGCGCGCCGATCAACGGGACGGCCACGCAAGTCGAGCAGATCCAGCTCGGCCGCTACGTCACCGCGGGCACGCCCGTGTTTTCCGTGATGGACGCAGCCAACCCCTGGGTAGACGCAAATCCCAAGGAGAGCGACCTGACCTACGTCGCGGTAGGCCAGCCCGTTTCGCTGGAGGTTGACGCCTTCCCCAACCATCTTTTTAAGGGAAAGGTCGGTTCTCTGTCGCCCGGAACCGGCGCTCAGTTCGCGATCCTCCCGCCGCAAAACGCGACCGGCAACTTCGTGAAGGTGGTTCAGCGCGTGCCGGTGCGCATCTATTTCGACAAGAGCGACCGCATGCTGCGCAAGCTGAAGGCTGGCATGAGCGTCTATGCCACCATCGACACCGGTCACAAGCGCACGCTGGCCGGTCTGCTCGGGCTCTCGGCAACAGCAAACCAGCACGAGGATTGACGTCATGTCGGGTCCGCTCCCTCCGGGCCTGCGGCGGAACATGGTAACAATCTGCGCGATGACGGCCACCATCATGCAGGCGCTGGACACGACCATTGCCAACGTCGCGCTGCCCTACATGCAAGGCACATTGTCGGCGTCGCAGGACCAGATCAACTGGGTGCTTACCTCCTACATCGTCGCCGCCGCCATCATGACCGCCCCTGTAGGCTGGGTGGCCAATCGTTTTGGACGCAAACGCATCTTCATCGTCTGCTCGGCCGGGTTCACCGTGGCATCCGTGCTGTGCGGGCTGGCGCACGATATCGGACAAATGGTGGCGTTTCGTCTGTTGCAGGGGGTATTCGGCGCCGCGCTCGTGCCCCTTTCGCAGTCCGTGATGCTTGACTCCTATACGCTACAGGAGCGAGCCAAAGCGATGGCGATCTGGGGCACGGGCGTGATGATGGGGCCGATCATGGGACCGTCGCTTGGGGCTTGGCTCACTGAAACTTATTCCTGGCATTGGGTTTTCTTTGTCAATCTCCCATTCGGTGTGCTGACGGTCCTTGGCTTATTAGCTTTCATGGACGAGACTAAGAAGGATCTTACGCTCCGGTTCGATTGGTTTGGATTTGCCGCATTGGCCGTTGCCATCGGCGCCCTGCAGCTCGCGCTTGATCGTGGCGAGCAGCTGGGGTGGCTTGAATCGAATGAGATCATCGCCGAATTCATCATCTCGGCCGTCGGCTTCTACTATTTCTTCGCGCACTCCTTCACCACCGCCACCCCGTTCATCCAATTCGCGCTGTTCAAAGACCGCAATTTCGTGACGGGCTGCATTTTCATGACCGTCATGGGATTAGTCCTGTACTCGACCATGGCGCTCGCCTCGCCGTACCTGCAGAACGTGATAGGCTATCCCATTATCACCGCGGGTATGCTGCTTGCGAGCCGTGGCTTCGGTACGTTCCTCGCCATGATGATGGTCGGCAGGTTAATGAGCTTTATCGAGGCTCGAACGTTGATCATCGCCGGCTTGACGCTGACGGCGGGTTCGCTATTCCAGATGACCGGATGGACCGAAATGACCCAGGTTCCGGAAATCATCACGGTGAGTGTTTTTCAGGGCTTCGGCTTCGGCCTTGTGTTCGTGCCCTTATCTACCGTTTCCTTCTTGACGCTTCCCAACCAGCTCCGCACCGACGGGACGTCGATGCTGACGCTGTTGCGCAACGTTGCCAGTTCGATTGGAATTTCAATTGTGATTGCTGAGCTCACGCAGGGAACGCGCCGCAACTATGCGATCCTGTCCGAGCACATCAATCCATTCAACCACGCCCTGCAAATGCCCGACGTGCGTGGCATCATCAATCTTTCAACTGATGCTGGGCGCGCGATGGCCGATAAGATGGTAGCAATGCAGGCGCAGATCATCGCGTTTTCACAAGACTACCAATTGGTCATGCTGTTTATCCTGGCCTCGATTCCACTTGCGATCATGATCGGCTCGACAAAAGCTACGTTGCGCAAGTGACCTGACCGGGCTTTTTTGGACCAAGCGATGTGAGAGAATGAGCTTGGCAAAAGGAGCTTTCGGATGCCGAAGAAGCGGTTTAGCGCGGAGCAAATCGTTGTAGTGCTGCGCCAGATTGAAGTTTTGATGTCGCAGGGCAAGACGCCCGCCGTGGCGTGCCGGGAGGCCGGGATATCTCAGCAGAGTTATTATCGCTGGCGGAAGGAATACGGCGGGCTCGAGCTTGATCAGGCGAAGCGGATGAAGGAGCTGGAGCGCGAGAACGTTCGTCTCAAGCGTCTGGTTGCCGATTTGTCGCTGGAGAAGCAGGTGCTCAAGGATGTCGCCTCGGGAAACTTGTAAGCCCTGAGCGGCGCCGGCGGGCTGTTGAAGGCATTCGGGCGAAGTATGGTCTGTCCGAACGTCACGCCTGCCGGATCGTCGACCAGCCCCGTGGAACGCAACGATACGCCACTATTGTCCGAGCCGATGAAGATGCGCTGACAAGAGCGATTGTCTCACTGGCGTCTCGCTATGGGCGTTATGGCTATCGTCGGATCACGTCGCTGCTGACCCAGGCTGGTTGGCAGGTGGGCTGTGATCGCGTTCAGCGGATCTGGCGCCGCGAGGGGCTGAAAGTGCCCAGGAAACAAAGGCCGCGAGGCCGGCTCTGGCTGAATGACGGATCCTGCATCCGGTTGCGGCCGCAGCACCGCAATCATGTCTGGAGCTACGACTTTGTCGAGGCGCAGACCCATGACGGACGCAGACTCCGCCTCATGACCTTGATCGATGAGTTCACCCGGGAATGCCTGGCCATCCGCGTCGCGCGCCGGATCAACAGCTTTGGCGTCATCGAGACGATGGCCGACGTGATGCTCACCAGAGGTGTTCCAGAACACATCCGCTCCGATAATGGCGCGGAAATGACGGCCAAGATCGTTCGCAACTGGCTTGCAAAGCTCGGCGCCAAGACGCTCTACATCGAGCCCGGCAGTCCATGGGAGAACGGCTATTGTGAATCCTTCAACGGCAAGCTGCGCGACGAGTGCCTCAACCAGGAAATATTCTACAGCCTGAAGGAAGCCAAGGTCGTGATCGAGCAATGGCGCAATCACTTCAACACGATACGCCCACACTCATCGCTCGGCTACCGACCGCCGGCACCGCAGACATCCACAGCCCAAATGCTTCAACTGGATCAGCGTGCGGTCGTGCAGTAGTCTCTATCCCGCTGGTCCAAATTATCCGTCAGGTCAAGTACGACGGGCGGTTTCGAAGTGTATTTGCAGGATCGCTCGGGCGGCAGCCTCGATCGCCTGGGGCAAATGACAACCAGCTTGATACAAGCAGCAGCTCAGCGTCCCGAATTGCGCGGTGTACGTACCACCTTTAGCACGGCTGTGCCGCAATACCGTATTAGCGTAGACCGCGAAAAGGCAAAGGCGTTAAGCGTTCCGATCAGTGCGATATTCGATACGATGCAAAGCACTTTCGGTAGCCTTTACGTGAACGACTTCACGCTGTTCGGGCGCACGTTTCGCGTGAGCCTTTCGTCCGAGGCAGAGTTCAGAAGAACGCCCGACGATCTGCGCCATGTCTTTGTCAGATCGCTCGGCAACGCGATGGTACCGCTAAACGCGGTCGTGTCGCTTGAACGAGTCGTCGGCCCCGATATCGTCGATCGCTTCAACGTCTTCCCGGCCGCGAAGATCCTCGGCGAGCCGGCTCCTGGATATTCCTCTGGCCAAGCAATCGCCGCAATGCAGCAAATTGCGGCCAAAACGCTGTCGGCAGATTATTCAATTGGATGGATCGGCTCAGCTTACCAGGAACTCGCCACCGCCGGCACGGGCTATCAGGGTTTCTTGTTTGGGATTCTCATGGTGTTTCTTATACTTGCCGCGCAATACGAACGCTGGTCACTACCGTTCGCGGTGATCACAGCAGTGCCGTTTGCCGTCTTCGGGGCTGTGCTCGCCATCTTTCTGCGCGGGCTCGACAACGATGTCTATTTCCAGATTGGGCTCGTGACCTTGATAGGCTTGGCCGCCAAGAACGCCATTCTGATTGTCGAGTTTGCTGCACAGCGCATGCGCAAGGGGGCAACGGTCTTTGAAGCCGCCGTAGAGGGAGCTCGCTTGCGGTTTAGGCCTATCATCATGACCTCCTTGGCTTTTGTTCTTGGCGTACTGCCGCTGGCAGTCAGTACTGGCGCTGGATCCGCCAGCCGCCATTCGATCGGCACCGGCGTGATCGGCGGTATGCTGGCCGCGACCTTTCTGGCTATCCTGTTCGTACCGGTGTTCTTTCGTTTGGTGACCCGCATTCGTCCTACAACAGGTGCCAAGCGGCGGGGGGTGACTCAAGCTCCTGCAAAGTAGGCGTTCATCGCGTCAACTGGCCTCATGTACCGGAGGGACTAACATTTGGCGTCTTCTTACTCTATCCGTTGTAGACGCACTCGTCGGCATGACGGTTCGTTGCGACATCTCGGAGAAGGACCGGGATATCATCTATGGAGCGAATGCACTGTGAGAGCGGCGAATACCTAATTCCCCATCGACGCAGTTTGACCATAAATTTTGGACAACCGATCCCTTAGCTCGGAAGCGGAATTGCAGCTCACCTAAGCGCTGATCACCACCTTATTAACCCGGCGTTCACACGACAAAGTGAGAAAGGCCCCTATACTTCTAGCCATTGCCTGCACAGTGTCGCGTCGGCGAGCAGCTCGATTGGGGTTCCTTCGAAGACGATCGATCCGTGACCCATCACGTAAACCCGCTGCGAGACTTTCATGGCAATGGACAGTTTCTGCTCCACAAGAAGCACTGAGATTCCTTTGTTTTTCAGTTCAATCAAATATTTGCCGACAAGGTCAACAATGCGGGGGGCGAGTCCTTCCGTGGGCTCATCGATTAAGATCATGTCCGGATTTCCCATAAGTGTCCTGCAGAGCGTGAGCATCTGCTGCTCGCCACCTGAAAGCACCGCTGCGGGGGTATGTCGGCGTTCCTTCAGATGTGGGAAAAAGTTGTACATGTCATCCAAGGACCACTGCGCTTTCGACGAAACACCTCTACGTTTCTTTTCGCCCAAGATAAGATTCTGTTCCACAGTAAGGGCCGGAAATACGTCGCGGCCTTCAGGTACATAGCCAATCCCTCTGCGAGCAATTTCAAAGGCTCTCAGTCCGGTGATCGCCTCCCGCCGGAATTCGATCGAGCCGGTTGCAGCGACGAGGCCCATGGCGGCCTTCAAGGCGGTGGATCGGCCGGTACCGTTCCGCCCCAGGAGGCTGACGATCTCGCCTTCGTTTACGACCATGTCCACGCCGAACAGGACATGGCTCTTGCCATAGAACGCATGGACATTCTTGAACGCGAGAAGCTCACTCATTGAATTCGATCCACGGTCGAATATTCGCCGAGATAAGCTTCTCGAACCTGCGGGTTATTGCGAATATCGTTCGGTGCGCCGGATGCAATGATCTCGCCATAAACCAGGACCGCGATTTTTTCGGCCAAGGCGAAAACGACGCTCATATCGTGCTCGACGATCAAAAGGGTCTTGCCCTTGGTAATCCTGCGGATCATCTCGACGGCCGCATCGGTTTCAGAGCGGCTCATCCCCGCCGTTGGTTCGTCGAGCAGGATGACGGCGGCGTCGCCAGCGATGGCTATGCCGATTTCCAGGGCCCGCTGTTCGGCATAAGTCAGCAATCCGGCTGGTGAGTGTTGACGGTCTCGCAAGCCGATCAGGTGGAGCACTTCATCGACTCGTTCTTTGACGTCCGGCAAGCTGCTCAGTTTCTGCCAGAACGAGTACCGGTACCCGAGTGACCAAAGCACCGAGCAGCGGAGGTTTTCGAAAACCGATAATCGATGGAATACATTCGTGATTTGGAAGCCACGGGATAATCCGCGTCGATAGATTTCGAATGGCTTCAGTCCCATGATATTGGAGCCGTTCAACAGGATTTCACCCGAGCTTGCGGGGAAACGACCCGTAATGAGATTGAAGAGCGTTGATTTTCCTGCGCCGTTAGGTCCGATTATTGCACAGCGCTCCCCCTTTTCGACTTGCAAATTGGCACCCCGAATGATTTCGGCGCTTCCGAAGCGCTTGCGAACATCTCTTAGCTCAAGTGCATATCCGCTCACGTTCCGGTCCTTCGGATCGTAATCCCCGCAATCTCCGTCTGCGCTTTGTCGGCCCCCTCCCAAAATGCGATCCAAGCCCAACGCAGCAAGCTTCCGCTCACGATAACCAGGAGCCCGACCACGACGTAGCTCATGCGTAACGATGTATCGACGGAGATCCCAAACAAATGGATCGCAGAGTCAGATCCCAAATTATGCTGGAATAACATTTCGATGGCAAATATCACGCCGAAGACGACTGACAACCCGCTCACGCAAATTGCTAGCATCAACGGCCACCGGAGAATGGTCCTTCTGAGCGCCTTTGGCTGCACGGCTTCGACCAGAAGGCTGGAAGCGCCTCCTGGGGCATACAGAACCATAAGGACAAAAAAGATGCCGAGATAAAGTTGCCAGGCAGGCGTATAGTTCGAAAGAAGTTCAGTGAAGAAGACGCCGAAGGCGGCTCCGATCAGCGGACCGAAGAAATGGTCAACGCCGCCGATGAAAGTGAAGAGCAGGATGGCACCGGAGCGCCCCGTGCTGACATTTTCCGCTGATACAATCTCAAAGTTGATAGCCCCCAGCGCTCCCGCGATACCCGCAAAGAAGGATGACAGAATGAACGTCAGATATCTTACGCGCTGGGGGTCATATCCGATGAACTCGGCCCGCTCGGGATTGTCCCGCACTGCATTGATCATTCGCCCAAGCGGAGTCAGTGAGAACGCATAGATGGCCAGCGTGCAGATGAAGAGCCAAGCTGCGATCAGATAATAGACCTGGATTTGCGGTCCGAAGCTGATCCCGTAAAGTGGACGGCCCACGACCCGGTTGAACGAGACGCCGCCTTCGCCGCCGAAAAATTCCGGCATCATGAGTGCGCATGCAGATACCAGTTCGCTGATACCCAGCGTAATCATCGCAAATGTGGTTCCAGATTTCTTGGTCGTCACATGCCCGAACAGGATTCCGAAGAGCATGGCCGCCAGGCCGCCCAATATGGGTACGAGAGATATCGGAATTGAGATCGTCCCGGCTCCCGCCAGCCTGATGGCGTGCGCGGCAAAGTAGGCGCCGAGCCCGGAATAGACAGCGTGCCCGAACGAGAGCATGCCGCCCTGGCCGAGGAGCATGTTGAAGGAGAGCCCGAGCAGCATCATGGTGCCGATTTGGGAAAGAATCGATAACGATGCTCCTCCGCTGAAGATAAGAGGGGCAACGATCAGACCAAGCGCGAACACGACCCACGGCAATGCACGCGGGAGTATCGTCTGCAAGCGCGCAGGGATTGCGTCGGGGCGCTGGGCCGGTTCCGGTTTCATCCTTCCCTCGTACCCATCAAACCCTTGGGACGGAGAATGAGAACCAGGACCAGCAGCATGTAAGGCAGCATCGGTGCCATCTGTGCAACGGTAATGCGGAGAACGCTGCCGCGCAGCGCGGTCCCTTGGATTCCCAGCGCCGTCAGCAGCGTGAGAACAGAATAGTCCAGCGATACCGCAAAGGTCTGCACCATTCCGATTAATAAGGATGCAATCAGGGCGCCGACGAGCGAGCCCAGCCCACCAACGACCACCACAACGAAGATGATGCTGCCGACGGTGGCGGCCATGCCGGGCTCGGTGACGAAGGCATTGCCGCCGATCACACCCGCGAGCGCGGCGAGACCACAGCCTCCTGCAAACACCAGCGTAAACACGCGGGGAACGTTGTGCCCCAGTGCCTCGACCATGGATGGGTGTGTCAAGGCGGCCTGAACAACGAGGCCGACACGTGTCCTGGTCAGGGCGAGATAGATCGACAGCATCATGAGTGACGCAACGAGCATCATGAAACCGCGATAGATCGGAAAGGAGGTGCCATAGAGCGTAAACAGAGGGCCATCCAGTTCCGCGGGAATCGAATATTGCACAGTAGCCCGTCCCCAAGTGACCTGAACCAGTTCCACCACGATGTAGGAAAGCCCGAAGGTGAACAGTAGCTCGGCGGCGTGACCGTACTTGTGGACATGGCGAAGGCCATAGCGTTCGACCGCCGCTCCGAGGCCCGCGACGATCGCGGGAGCCACGAGCAAAGCAACCCAAAAGCTCAGGTTCACGCTGATCGAATACGCGAAATAGGCGCCCAGCATGTAGAAGCTTGCATGCGCGAAATTCAGGACGCCCATCATGCTGAAAATGAGAGTCAATCCGGAAGAGAGCATGAACAGCAATAGTCCGTAACTCAGTCCATTGAGCAATGTGAAAAGGACAAATTCCATAGCTGCTTCTCGTCCGGACGCCGATCATTCGAAGCGAATGCAGGATCCAAGGAGCCAGGAACCATCAGTCCCGCCCCTTGCTAAGTCTCAGGACCGGGGCGGTCTCTTCATGTCGCAAGTCGTCGGCTGCGTGCTCGCAGATGCTTCGTATTTCTTCTCGGTCTTCCAACCGTATCCCGTACCTTCCTGATCGTATTTGACGGCCTTGCCGTCTGCTTTGGTCCATACTCCGATGTAAAGCGGCTGAAGCAGCTGATGGTCGCTCGCCCGCATTTCAACCTGACCGTTCAGACTCGTTGCCTTCATGCCTTCGAGCGCAAATCCAACCTTTACAGGGTCCGTCGAGCCACTCTCCTTGATCGCCTTCGAAAACATCGCGACGATCGAGTAACTCACCATCCAAGTGAAATCGTCGTTATATTTTTGCTTGAAGGATGCCGCGATGTCTTCGCCTGCGAAGGTCTCATTGTTGATATTCCAGATCCCGACGTATCGAACGCGATCCGCGCCATCCGCACCCATCGCGATCGGCGCGCCCTTGAGGTTGGCATAGTAAGTGTAGAAGTTGGCGTTGAGGCCCGCTTCCTTCGCAGCCTTGATAAGCAATGAAAGATCAGTGCCCCAGTTGCCTGTTACCACGCTATCGGCACCCGACGCCTTGATCTTGGCGATATAGGGAGAAAAATCCTTGACCTTTCCCAGCGGCACAAGGTCTTCGCCGACGAGTTCAAGATCGGATCGTGCGCTCTTCAGATACTCCTTTTCACCGCGGGTGAATTGGTGTCCTGCCGCATAATCCTGGTTGATTATATAGACCTTCTTGATCGAAGGATTCGTTGCCAGGTGATTGATCAAGACCTGAGATTTCATGTCTGCATTGGCGTCGAACCGAAAATGCCAGAAGCTGCATTTGTCGTTCGTCAGGCTCGGATCGACCGCTCCGTGATTGAGGAACATGACCTCCTTGCCCGGATTGCGCTCGTTGTGCTTGTTGATGGCGTCGATCAGCGCCAGAGCAGCCCCCGATCCATTCGCTTGCGTTATGTATCGGTAACCCTGGTCGATCGCATTCTTTAACTGGACAAGCGAAATCTGCGGACTTGCCTGATTGTCGAAGCCAACGAATTCAAGTTGGTTGTCGCCGGCCCATTTCTCTTGGTTCGCGCGTGCCGCGATCGCTTGAAAGCTTTGCAGTTCATTCTGTCCCAGGGCCGCGAAGGTTCCGCTCAGTGGGTCAATGAAGGCAACCCTGACGGTTTCCGCGAGAGCCGGCGTCGAAAGCAGGGTGACGCAAATGACTGCCGATCCCGCCAGACTCGTTCGTCGATAAGAAGTGCTCATTAGATCCTCCCTTGTGAGAAATCCTCTTCGCCAGCGGAAAAATCGACAATTCAGCTGGACGCGGGGCATTTGCGAGGCTGCCTCTGAAGCGGGCCGCCCCAGAAAATAAGAATAAGTCAGGATCATTTTTTTTACAAGCTGAGCTATCTTACTTTTGAAGAATGATAACCTACGAAAACCGTGCAAGCAAGCCAGAGTGTCAGAATATTACATACATCCAATATGTTAAGTCAATTTAGGCTACGAGATCAAGAAGAGGATTGACACTTCCACGAAAGGCTTAGATAAAATGAAGATAGCTCATTTTTGCTTAGGAGAAGACGTGATAGTTCGCTCTGAAGTGCGGGGAGACCTGTGGCTAACGATCAACCGACCGGATCGGCGCAATGCGTTGAACAGGGAGGCATCGGAAGCCTTGGCGGCTGAATTTCGGGCGGCAAATGCATCGAACTATCGCGCAGTGGTGCTTACCGGCGCTGGTGACAGGGCGTTCTGCGCGGGAGGCGACCTTCAGCCGACTGCCGACGGTAGCCCGTTCAGCATCGAGCCGGATCAACCTCATCACTTCTTTGCGGAATTGCTGCGTGCGATGGATGCCTGCCTTCTTCCGATCGTTGCGCGAGTCAATGGATCGGCGTTCGGTGGCGGGTTGGGACTCATTTGCGCTTGCGACATTGCCGTCGGTGTCGACACCGCAAAATTTGGGACGCCGGAAGCGAAGGTTGGCGTGTTTCCGTTCATGATCATGCCCTACCTGCTTCGCGTCATGCCTTACAGGGATGTTGTCGCGATGGCGTTGACTGCAGAAACAGTGACAGCGGAGCGCGCCCTTGGTAACGGGTTGCTCCAGCAGACCTGTGCCGCCAGCGAGCTCGACCGTATCGTCGCCAACTGGCTAGACAAGATACGGGCCTGTTCTCCCACGGCTCTCAGGCTTGGCAAACATGCGATCCGATCCACGGCGGCGTTGTCCAGCGCCGATGCTCTCAATCTCATGCAGGCGCTCCTGCCATTGTCTGCCCTTACCCAGGACGCGAAGGAGGGCCTCAAGGCGTTTGGGGAGAAGCGAGCGCCAGCGTGGAGCGGACAATGACAAGCTCCGCGGCTGACGTACTGCGGATCGGGTGCGCTTCGTGTTTCTGGGGCGATACTGAATTTGGTGCCCGCCAGCTGGTCGATGGTGGAAAGATCGATGTTCTGGTCTTCGACTATCTGGCCGAGATCACTATGTCGATTTTGGCGCGCGCAAAGGCCAAGGACCCGACCAAGGGATACGCCGTCGACTTCATCAAGGTTCTCGCGCCACTTTTACCGGAGATCGCGCATCAAGGCATTCGCGTCATCAGCAACGCGGGCGGCCTGAATCCCGATGCATGCGCCGATGCGTTGCGGGCAGAATTGTCCAGGGCGGGACTGGATCTCAGAGTGGCCGTCGTCAAGGGCGACGATCTGATGATGCGGTTGAGCTGGCTCAAGGAGCAGTCGATTCGCGAGATGGGCACTGGCGAGGAGTTGCCGCCGACCCTGGTGAGCGCCAACGCCTATCTCGGCGCGAGACCGATCGCCGCCGCGCTCGATCGGGGAGCCGATATCATCATTACCGGCAGATGTGTTGATAGCGCCGTCACTTTGGGGCCGCTCGTCCACCATTTCGGATGGAAGTGGGACGAATATGACAAGCTTGCCCAAGGCTCGCTCGCCGGTCATATCATCGAATGCGGCACGCAGGGCACGGGCGGTCTCTTTACTGACTGGCGAGACGTTCCCGGCTGGGACGATATGGGGTTCCCGATCGTCGAATGCGGTAGCGATGGTGTTTTCGTTGTGACCAAACCACCCAATACCGGAGGCTTGGTGACGCCGCCGACCGTTGCAGAGCAGATCGTCTACGAGATCGGAGATCCTCAAACCTACGTCCTGCCAGATGTCATCTGTGACTTCAGCGAAGTTGCGCTGTCGCAGGTCGGTCCGGATCGGGTCCGGGTGGTGGGCGCGAGAGGGCGACCTCCGGGTGGGGCCTACAAGGTTTGTGCAACCTACGCCGATGGTTTCCGGATTACGGCGACGTTGATGATTGGCGGCATAGACGCCGCGGCCAAGGGCGAACGGGTGGCGGAGGCGATGCTGACCCGGCTGCGGAGAATCTTGAAGGAAAAGGGCTTCCAGGATTTCCGGGAAGCGAACGTCGAGATCCTGGGCGCGGAAGCAATGTACGGACCGCATTCGCGCGCGCGCTCCGCGCGTGAAGTCATCGTCAAGGTGGGTGCCCGGCATGAATCGAAGGATGCGCTCGATTTGCTAGGTCGGGAGTGGTACTCGGCGGCCGCAGCGATGGCTCCGGGGATTTCCGGAGTGGCTGGTGGCAGACCGGCGCCCTCGGGTGTCGTGAGATTGTTCTCATTTCTCCTGCCCAAGGCTGTTGTTCCGGCCTCAATAGGAATCGACGGAGAAACCTTTAACGTCGAGATGGGGCGGGAATCATCTGCTCCGATACTTCCAGTTCGACCCGAAGTGCGCATACCGACGGCTGCCAGATCGACTGTCGACGTGCCTTTGATACGGGTTGCCCATGGCCGTAGCGGCGACAAGGCGGACACGGCCAACATTGGTCTTATCGCGCGCCGGCCAGAGATCTTTCCCATTCTGGCCGAGCAGGTCACGGCGGAACGCGTCGCAGCGCATTTCAGCTATTTGCTGAAGGGGACTGTCGAGCGATATCTGATGCCGGGAATGCACGCTCTGAATTTCGTCATGACTCAATCTCTCGGCGGCGGCGGCGTTGCCTCGCTGCGCTACGACCCGCAAGGAAAGGCCTTTGCGCAAATGCTGCTGGATATGACCATCACGGTTCCGGCAACATTGCTGGAATCCGGGAGCGTGCAATGACGACTTCGCGACGCGCCACCAAGCGAAGTCCGAACCGGCAATTGCTCCGCGAGCGTGAAATCGTGAACGCGGCACGTCTGGTCTTCGAGACGGCCGGGTATGACAACGCATCGATGGCCGAAATAGCTGCGCGCGTGGGAATCGTGGAGGGTACCGTCTATCTGTACTTCGACAGCAAGAAAGACCTGATGCACCGCGTAATCGCGGAATGGTACGAAGGTCTGATTGCGTCGGTGTCCGAAGGTCTGACGCGGGTCGTTGGCGTTCGCGCGCGCCTTCGATTTTGTATCCTGAGGCACCTACGTGTCTACGTCGAAGATACCGGGCTCGCCAATCTCATGATCAGGGAATTACGGCGCGACAGGAAGTTCTATGAGACCGAGGTCTATTCCTTGAACAAGCGCTACGCTGCTTTTGTGACGGCGGAAATTCTCGACGGCATCAAGCAGGGTGAATTCAGTCCGGATATTGTTCCGGAAATTGTGCGTGATCTGATATTCGGCGGCATCGAGCATTGCGCCTATCGGATCCTGTCGGGTCGCGGCGGCCTGGATATCGATCTCGTCGCCGATCGCATTCTCGGTACGCTCTGGCCAGGCATCGCGGCGCAGAATGACGCGTCGTCAGCTTCGATCGAGCACCGCATTGCCAGACTCGAGAAATTGGTCGTCGCTAGTGGCGAGGATTCATGAAGCACATCCTTGTCGCAAACCGGGGCGAGATCGCGCTGCGGGTTATTCGCACAGCCCATCGCTTGGGCATCAAGACCACCCTCGCGGCCCACGCCGTGGATCTCAAATCCATCGCTTCCCAAGCAGCCGGTCAGACGGCGCAGATCTTTGGCGATCCCCCGGTTTCGGCGTATCTTGATATCCCCCAATTGACCAAGGTTGCGTTGGACTGCGGTTGCGACGCGGTTCATCCCGGTTATGGATTTCTCTCGGAAAATGCAGAATTTGCCGCGCAAGTAGAGGCTGCGGGTCTTTGCTGGGTCGGACCATCACCCGATCTCATCGATCTGATGGGAGACAAGATACGCGCGCGCGAATTCGCGCATCGGTGCGGTCTGCCATTGGTGCCGTTCGCCCTGGACTCCGGTCATAAGGAGTTTCGCGACGCAGTTCTTGCCTTGGGATTTCCCGTGCTTGTCAAGGCGGCGGCCGGAGGCGGCGGGAAGGGCATCAAGATTGTTCGCCAGGAAATCGATCTGGATCGAGCGATCGCCCAGGCGCGTAGCGAAGCGCTCAGGTGCTTTGGTGACGAAAGGATTTATGCAGAAAGGTTTGTCGAAAGACCGCGGCACATCGAAGTGCAGATTCTCGCCGATCAATTTGGCAAAGTCATCCATCTAGGCGAACGTGAATGCTCGATTCAGCGGCGCTTCCAGAAGATTATCGAGGAGACGCCGTCAGTTGCCATCGATACCGATCTGCGCTCAAAGATTTGCGGGGCGGCAGTCGCGCTGGCCAAGGCATCTCAATATCGAAATGCGGGTACAGTCGAGTTTATTCTCGGTCCGGATCACGAATTCTATTTTCTCGAAGTGAATACCAGATTGCAAGTCGAACATCCCGTAACGGAGCTGGTGACGGGGTTGGATTTAGTCGAATGGCAACTGCGAATCGCGTCCGGGGAAGCATTGCCATTCGAGCAATCTGATGTCGCCAGCAACGGGCACGCGATCGAATGTCGGATCAACGCTGAAGATGTTCTATCGGGCTTTGTTCCCAGTTCAGGAATACTGGCTCGCTACATTGAACCGCATGGGGAGGGAATTCGCGTCGATAGCGGAGTATGCGAACTAGATCGGCTAACTAGCTCGTTTGATCCGATGTTGGCGAAGCTGATCGTTTGGGGTCCCGACCGGGGATCCACCATCGCTCGAACTGAAGACGCGCTCGGCAACTTCTGCCTTCTCGGCCCGGAGACGAACATCGCCTATTTACGCGCGCTGCTCAAGCAGCCCGATTATGTTGCGGGGCATATCGACACCGGCTTTATCGATCGCCATCACGAAGAAATATTGCGGCGCATGCAGGTCGAGAGTCGGCTTGACGCGAGAGTGGCCGCCGCATTTATCGCACTGATGATTCCGGAAGCCCGCGTTTCGTATTCGAGCCTTAGCGAACTTGGAGCGTGGAAGAACTAAATGACTGCGGTGTTGAGGTCAGGTTCCGAGTTTCTGGCGGTCATGGCGGAAGCGTCCGGGCGAGTCATGGTCGGGCGCAGCGAGGTGCGGATTGAGAATTTCAGTCGCAACGGCGGAACGCTGGCGGGTACGCTCGGAGGAACGCGATGGAAAATCGAGGTGGCTCGGATTGGCGATCGGATCATTGCCTGGTCGAGCGGGCGGATCTGGCAGGCTGAGATTCAGCTCCTTCCGGTATCTGAAATCGACGCGGCGGGTGAACACTCGGGCCAGATCACGGCTCCCATGCCCGGCTCCATCGTCCAAGTTCATGTTTCGCCGTCCCAGCCTGTCGCCGCAGGGGACGTCATGGTCACGATCGAAAGTATGAAAATGGAGACGGCGCTGGTCGCGATACGCGACGGGGTGGTCGCGTCCGTCCTCGTCGAAGCCGGAACAACAGTAGACCGCGGAGCCCTATTGGTATCGTTCATGAAGCAGGAGGAAGCGGCTTCATGATGCGGCGAATAGTGTCTCGTGTGAATACTCAGAGCACGGAGTTCAAGGCCAATCACGCAAGAATGTCTGGTCTCGTCCAGGCTCTACGCGAACAGCAGCGTGCCACACGGTTCGATCGTCCGAAACGCGATCTTGAACGCATAGGGCGCCAGAACAAGCTCTTTGTCCGTGAGCGGCTCGAGCTTCTCATCGATGCTGGCAGCCCATTTCTCGAATTGTCTTCTCTTGCGGCGTGCCGCAGTTATGACGGGGAAGCGCCGGGTGCCGGTCTGCTAACTGGCATCGGGCTTGTCAACGGCCGCCAGGTGATGGTCCACGCCTCCGACCCGAGCGTCAAGGGAGGTGCCTGGTATCCGCATTCGGTCAAGAAGATCATAAGGGCGCTCGACATCGCCTTGGAAAATCATCTGCCCGTCGTACATCTTTGCGACAGCGCAGGCGGATATCTCCCGCTTCAGCATGAATTCTTCGCGGACCGTCAATATGGCGGACGTATTTTTCGTAACCAGGTCGAGTTGTCAAAGCGCGGCATTCCCCAGGTCGCCGTCGTGTTGGGCCACTGTACTGCGGGGGGTGCTTACGTTCCGGCGTTATCGGATTACAACATTATTGTCCGCGGCAATGGGGGCATCTTCCTGGGCGGTCCGCCGCTCGTGAAGGCGGCAACGGGAGAAGTGGTGTCAGCGAACGACTTGGGCGGGTGCGACGTCCACACACGCATTTCAGGTACAGCTGACTATCCGGCGGCCAATGAGCAAGATGCCATTCATCTTGCCCGCGAGATTGTCGGCGAAGCTTTTCCTCCGGCCCAGCCATGGCTGGCGGATCGAATAGAGCCGGAACAACCGTTTTATGAGCCGGATGAACTCTACGGAATCATTCCGGCAGACCGTAAACGGTCATTTGACGTTCGCGAAGTCATTGCGCGCATCGTCGATGGAAGCAGGTTTCACGAATATCAGCCGGCCCTCGGCACGACCCTGGTCTGTGGTTTCGCGCGAGTATTCGGATGGAAAATCGGCATCGTTGCGAACAACGGCGTTCTCTTCAGTGACAGTTCGCTCAAGGCGGCCCATTTCATCCAGCTATGCGACCGGGACAAGGTTCCGCTTCTCTTTCTGCAGAACATTACAGGATTCATGATCGGGCGGGAGTACGAAGCGCGCGGCATCACCAAAGACGGCGCCAAGATGATCACCGCGCAGGCAAGCGTGAGAGTGCCGAAGTTTACTGTGATGGTGGGGAGCTCGTTTGGTGCTGGTAACTACGGCATGTGCGGCAGGGCGTTCGATCCCAGATTTCTGTTCTCATGGCCGAACAGCCAGATCGGTGTGATGGGTGGCGACCAAGCTGCGAATACGTTGACAGATATCAAGCGAAGTCAGCTCGCGCGAAACGGGGGCGTCGCCGATGAAGACGAAATCGCGTCGATGCGTAATGCAATCCTGGAAGACTATGAACGGCATTCGGATGCCTATTGGTCGACGTCGGAGCTATGGGACGACGGCTTGCTTGATCCGGCCGACACACGAAACGCATTAGCAGTCGCGATCGCCGCATCTTTGCATCGGCCTCTGGACCCTTTGGGATCTGGGATCCTGCGACTATGAAGAAGGGTCTGTACGGAGAGAGCACATGAACTTGCTGAGCTATTCGCAGAGCGACTTGGTGGAGGAACTGCGCTCGACTGCCAGAGGGTTCTCCGATGGTGAGATCGCACCCCGCGTGGAGGAAATGGATCGCTCCGACAGGTTCCCTCGAGAACTCTGGCCCCAAATGGGAAAACTTGGATTGTTCGGCATCACGGCGCCCATGGAATTTGGCGGGCTCGGTCTGGGATATCTCGCGCATGTCGTTGTTACCGAAGAGATCTCGCGCGGGTCGGGTGCGTTGGGCGTGAGCTATCTTGCTCACTCGAACCTTTGCATCAATCAGATTTCCCTGAATGGGACCACGGCACAGAAGGAGAAATATCTGCCGAAACTTATTTCGGGAGAGTGGGTAGGAGGGCTGGCGATGTCGGAGCCCGAGGCAGGATCTGACGTTGTCAGCATGCGCCTCGAGGCTACCCGCCGAGGTGACGGCTACGTGCTGAATGGCACCAAGATGTGGATCACTAATGGGCCCGTCGCTGACCTCCTGGTGGTCTATGCCAAGACTGACCGGAAGGCGGGGAAGCGCGGTATCACCGCCTTTGTCGTCGAAAGGTCGGCAAGTGGCTTCAGCGTTGCGCAGACGCTGGATAAGCTTGGCAATCGAGGTTCTCCCACCGGGGAGCTGGTTTTCCAGGACTGCGTCGTTCCCGCAGAGAATGTGCTGGGAAAGGTCGGTGGTGGTGTCCGGGTCTTGATGAGTGGCCTCGACTACGAGCGGACCGTGGGCGCTGCGATCCCGCTCGGCATTATGCAGGCGTCGATGGACGTAACGCTTCCGTATGTCCGTCAACGAAAGCAGTTTGGCGAGCCGATCGGCAGCTTTCAGCTGATGCAAGGAAAATTGGCCGACATGTACACGCGGTTATCGACGTCGAGGTCCTATCTCTACACGGTTGCGCGGGCACTCGATGACGGGATTCCTGGCAGTACGGCGAACCGCAAGGATGCCGCAACCGCCTATCTGGTATGTGCCGAGAACGGCATCTGGGTCGCGGATCAGGCGCTGCAAAGCTTCGGCGGCAACGGTTACATCAACAGCTGCCCGGCAGGACGATTGCTTCGTGATGCGAGATTGCACACGATCGGCGGTGGAACGGCCGAGATTCGTCGCTGGCTCATCGGTCGCGAGCTTTACCAAGAGTCGCAATAGGACGTACTCCGAGAGAAGGTGGCAGCAATGACCAATCAAGCGGAGCTACTCAGAAAACTGACGGAGGAAGGCGAGAGCGTTGTTGCGCGCTTGAGGAAGTGGGCCGCCGAAACACCCGACCGCCGATTCTTCTTTTATGGGGAAGACCGCACCGGTCTGAGCTTCCGGCAGTTCGACGAAGTGACGGATTGCGTTGCTGGAAATTTCGCGGCGAGGGGCATCAGGAAAGGCGATCGTGTTGCGATCTTGGCCCGGAATCAAAAGCTCTCTGTTTTGTCGATGTTTGCGATCTGGAAGGCAGGCGCGGTATTCTGTCCGATCAATTTCAATTACACGGGCGCGCTCCTTCATTCGCTCATTCTGGACCTTGAGCCATCTCTGCTTATTGCGGATGACGAAGCAAAGCCTGCGATTGATGAGGTCTTGCGGCTTGGTCGCGGCCTCGCAGATATCAAGCGAATTGTGATCGATTGTCCCGGACAGCTACGGTCCATTCCCAATCATGCGTCCGCCGAGGTGCCGGTTCTGGAAAGCTGGTCCGCATATCTGGAACCCTCGCAGGCTCCTCCAATCGACCTCGATTTCGATGATATCGCGAATATCATCTATACGTCAGGAACAACTGGACCTTCAAAGGGCGTGCTTCAGACTCATCGCTGGATCAACCAGATGACGTTCTTCTTGCGGAAGCTGCTCACGCCCGATGATGTGATCTACAATGATCTACCACTTTATCACATCGGAGGCGCAATCTGTAATGTTGCACGTGCCGCATGGGTGGGCTGTGAGGTGGCGTGCTGGGACCGCTTCAGTGTGAGCGACTTCTGGGATCGCATCGAAACAAGTTCTGCAAGCTGTGCGATCTTGCTCGATGTCATGATTCCCAGATTGATGAAAGCGCCAGCAAGCATTCGGGATCGCAACAACACCTTGAACAAGGTAAATCTTCAGCCGCTGCCGCTCAATCACAATGAAATCGCCCGGCGGTTTGGATTTGATGTCGTCGCCACCGGGTTTGGCCAAACCGAAAGCGGAAATTCATTGGTCGCTTATATCCTTGAGACCGATGAGGAGACTGGAACACCGTCATCGATCCGGCGAGGCATGGGCCGAGAGGGGATCCGGCGCGTTATGGAGGCGTATGATGCAACCGTGGTTTCGGCATCCGAAGCCTCTTGGAAGGGTTTCATGGGACGCGAAACCATGTTCGTGGACGCGACGATTCTCGATGAACATGATCGAGAATGCAAACCGGGCGTGGCCGGCCAATTGGCGATCCGGCCCAAAGTACCGGGTTTACTGTTTTCCGGCTATCACAGGCGTCCCGAGGACTCCCTCAAATCGATGCGGAATTTCTGGTTCCATACCGGCGATGTGGCACGCAAGGAGCCTAGCGGCATCTTCACCTACATCGACCGGATGGCGGATCGAATCCGGGTGCGCGGCGAGAATATCTCCTCTTTCCAGATAGAGGATATCTTCAACCAGAATCCGTCGATCAGCATTTGCGCTGCATTTCCCGTTCCTGCGCTAGAAGGCGATGAGGACGACGTGGTTGTTTTCGTTGTCCCCTCAAAGGACGTTCCCGACCTGGAGAAAGGTCTACGAGAATGGATCAAGACGGCGATGCCGAAATTCATGCAACCGAAATATATCCGTATTGTTGATGACATTCCGCGCACGCCGACGAACAAGATCGAAAAATTCAAACTCAAGAGGATGTTCCTCGAACAACGCGCCAATGGATTGTCGTCAGCAGGGAGCAAGGGATGAGGCCGGCGTTTGATGAGGCGGAGGAGCTGTCGCTGCTGCGTGGCACCCTGCGCCGTTTTGTAAATGACCGCATGTTGAGGCCTGAAGCAGCGCGATGGGATGCAGAATCGATCTTTCCCGTCGAGGTGTTTCGCGAACTTGCAGCGCTTGGAGTGTTCGGCCTAACGATTCCGGAGGAATATGGCGGGGCTGGACGAAACATTCCGGCCACGATGGTCGTAATCGAGGAATTGTCGCGACGCAGCATCGCGATGTCGATACCTTACGTACTCGCTGCCTGCTATGGCGGCATGAACATCCTCGAGTGCGGGAGTGAAGACCAGAAGCGCACATTGCTTCCAAAATGCGCTACCGGCGAATTGATGCTCGCGTTCGGTGTAACTGAACCGGATGTTGGTGGTGACGTAGCCAGCGTCAAGACCACTGCCAGGCGCACTGGTGACGTGATCAAGGTCAATGGAACAAAGCGGTATATCACCGGGGCCAATATCGCAGACTACATCTATACCCTAGTCCGGTCCGACGAGACCTTGCCAAGATACAAAAATCTTTCAATCCTGCTGATCCCGAGAACCGCGAAGGGAGTCGAGATCCGCAAGCTGGACATGCTCGGGCTACGAAGCGGCGCCTGGACCACCGAAATCATCTTAGACGACGTCGAGGTGTCGGCCCAGGACATCGTGGGTGGAGAGCCGGGCTGGAACAAGGGCTGGTCGTACATCGCTGGACCTGGCCTCGATGTCGAGAAGCTCGAAGTTGGCGCGATCGCTCTGGGAATCGCCGAGGCGGCTGTCGACGACGCCTGGGAATATGCTGAGACGCGCAAGCAATTCGGAAAGCCCATCAGCAACTATCAAAACATCCGGCATATGCTTGCCGATGCCAGAACGGACCTGCACGCGTGCCGATTGATGCTGTACAGCGCGGCAGGTCTGGCGCAGGCCGGACGCCCTTGCGGAATCGAGAGCTCCATGGCGAAGCTGTTCATCTGCGAGCGGGCAAAACAGGTCGTTCTTAACTGCCAACTGATCTTCGGCGCATATGGATGCGACCTTGATTTGGATATGCAGCGGTACGTGCGGGACATCCTTATTCTTCCGATCGCTGGCGGGTCGTCGGCCATTCAACGAAATAACCTAGCAAACAGAATGCGCCTTCGTCTCTAGCCAGACGAAGATTCGGAGAAGCAAAGTGAAGTATGGATCCGTATTCCGTCCGGGCCTTTTTGCTGACCATCACTTCGTGATAACCGGCGGCGGCAGCGGGATCGGCCGTTGTACCGCGCACGAACTCGCCTCCTTGGGAGCGCACGTCGCCTTGGTAGGTCGTGATCCTGATCGGTTGATAGCCGTGGCCGCAGAGATCGAATCGACCGGAGCCATAGCCCCGACCACTCATGTCTGCGATATCCGCGACGAGGAAGCGTCAAAAAGAACGATTGCGGCAATTCTGATCCAACACGGCCAGATCGATGGTCTCGTGAACAATGCGGGCGGGCAGTTTCCCTCACCATTGAGGGATATAACTCGGAAGGGTTGGGACGCCGTCATTGCCAACAACCTGACCGGCGGCTTCTTGATGGCGCGGGAGTGCTTCACACAGTGGATGGAGGCAAACGGCGGCTCCATCGTCAATATGATCGCGGACATGTGGTGGTCGATGCCCGGAATGGGACATTCCGGAGCCGCGCGGGCGGGAATGCTGAATTTCACGATGACTGCTGCCGTGGAATGGGCCGCCGCTGGCGTGCGGGTCAACGCTGTCGCGCCTGGTGCAATCGCGTCGTCAGGGCTGGATACCTATTCGGAGCCAATGAAGGCTCGGCTGCAGGAGTACTGGCGGCATATCCCGGCAAAGCGACTTGGAACGGAGGCCGAGTGCTCCGCGGCGATTGTCTTTCTGCTTTCGCCGGCAGCTGCTTTCATCAGCGGCAGCTGTTTGCGTATCGATGGCGCTCAGCCGAACGGCAAGAGTATCTGGCCCATGCCGGACCACAAGAAGTCAAGGCCGTTCCGCGGCTTTCCGTTAGAACGTGCTCCGGCATATCTGGAGCCGCGTGAGCCTAAGGAATAACCATGCCACAGGGTGGCGTCGCGGCGCGTGACCATTGAAGGGGGAATGCCTGCATAAGGAGTGACTATGCTGGGTCTCATGCAAGACAAACCGCTTCTGATAAGCGATATCATCACATATGCCGAGACTTATCATCCGCTGCGGGAGGTCATATGGCGGACAGCATCGGGATCGATCAGCCATTCGAATTATTCGACGGTCGCGGGGCGCGCAAAAAAGCTCGCCAATGCGTTGCGAGCGTATGGAATCAAGACTGGCGATCGCGTCGCCACGCTTGCCACCAATTCCACGTGCCACCTTGAACTCTACTATGGAGTATCTGGCATCGGCGCGATTTTGCACACTGTCAATCCGCGCCTGTATGATGAGCAGCTTATATACATCATCAATCACGCCGAAGACCGGATGCTTTTCGTGGATCCGGAATTGATTCCCATTTTGCTTCGGTTGAGAGAACAACTCCCGAGGCTGGAGCGAATCTTCGTTCTTGGAGATGTTGACAGGTCTGCTGTCGAGAATTTGGAGCTGGAAAGCTACGACGACTTTATTGAGCCGCATCCTGCAGCGATTGCCTGGCCGAGCTTCGACGAGAGGACCGCATCGTCACTTTGCTATACGTCCGGCACGACTGGGAACCCGAAAGGCGTTCTATACTCCCATCGTTCGACCGTGCTGCACGCCATGAATGCCGCCCACACCAACGCGTATGGGATTTCAGTCCATGACGTCGCGATGCCGTTGACGCCGATGTTTCACGTCAACGCCGGTGGCCTTCCCTATATTGCTCCGCTATGCGGTGCGGCTTTGGTTCTCGTTGGGCCAAAAATTGATGGTGAGATCATGCAGTCTCTTATTGAATCGGAAAGGGTGAGTTTCACCACGGGCGTACCGACAATGGTCACGATGCTGATGGAGTATCTAGATCGCAGCGGAAAGCGTATTGATAGTCTGAAGCGTGCTGTGATTGGCGGCTCCTCCGTGCCCGCGGCGATGCTCGACCGCATGCGAACCCAATACGGCTGCAAGATCATGCAGCTCTGGGGAATGACGGAGACGAGCCCCGTTGGCGCGCTTTGCACAGAAACGCCGGCTGTGTCGGTCCTGCCGGAAGCGGCGCGAAGAGAAATCATGTTAAAGGCCGGGCGCGTGTTGTTTGGAATGGAGGTAAAGCTGGTAGGCGATGAAAGCTTGACCGCTTCTTCAGAACGAAGCCGGCAGGGTGCATTGTGGGTGCGTGGTCCTTGGACGGCGAAGGCGTATTTCAAGCAGGAGGATCCGCCAATATTGGACAAGGATGGCTGGTTTCCCACGGGCGACGTAGCTGCGCTGGACGAGTACGGTTTCCTTCAGATTCTGGATCGCACAAAAGACGTCATAAAATCTGGAGGAGAGTGGATTTCGTCGATCGATATCGAGAACATGGTGTGCGGGCATCCCGAAGTCCGTCAGGCCGCTGTCATCGGCGTGCACCATCCAAAATGGGAGGAGCGGCCCCTGCTGATCATTGTTCCCGTGCCAGGTTCTTCGCCGACAAAGGAGGGCTTGCTCGACTATCTAAGGCCGAGAATCGCAAGTTGGTGGATGCCGGATGATGTCGTGTTCATTGACGAGATGCCGATGACCGCGACTGGGAAAATTCGGAAGACTTCACTACGCGAGAAATTTGAGAGCCGCCTAATGCCAGAAACCTAGCTCCAGTAAATCTGAACCGCTGCACCGAAGCGTATGATCGTTCGATTGCCCTCCGCGGAGAAAATTGTTGCCACAGCGGCAGACCTCGAGCGCATGGCGATGCTTGCTTTTCCGAGGCCGCCTCACTTAGCTTTTGCCTGTCAGGCTTTGCTCGGTTTGTCGCCGGAAAAGCCGATGAGGCGCCCCATCTGCACGCGTAGGGAGGCATTGCCTTTCTGAAGAAAAGAGGCTGCCGGCTAGTCGTTCGGCGATCATCGCAACCCTTTGCTGGTCTCGGCTCTCTCCGCCGCCGTACGGTCGACGCTACTCGTAGGCGTTGCCGCTCAGGCCGATACCCGAAACACCCTGAATGACCGGCACGCCGCCGGCGCCGTTACCGGCCGCGAGGTTGTACGCCGAAGTGTGGTTGTGCTCACTGCCATTGCAGCACATTGCGGCGGAGTCACAGCCGAATCTGGATTTTGACGAAATTCGACGAGTTATGGGACTTTCTCAGGGCTTCATTGCCGACGGATATTGCGACAAGATGTTGCGCCCGCGCATCCGGAGAAATCGGACATCATCTGCTGGCAGCGGATATTGAATGCAAAGGGATGGGCCGTTCCGCTTGGACGGTCGAGCGGGTAGTTCGAACAATCCGTCAAGCGCAATTCATTCGAACTGATCACGGCTGGTGCAGCCGTCGGCCAAAGCAAATGCGAAGTGGTCATGGTCAACGTCGAACCGCTCGTGCCGATTTGGACCGTTCTATCTTAAGCTGCAGCTTGTTGTTCTTGGTTGCGAACGAGCATGCTGATCACTTGAAGACGCTGTTGGCGGCCTGGAGTTCTCGCACCTTATCAATCTCCCGACCGCTCATGCATCGCGCATGCCGATCTAGCAGGACGGTAGCCCGGCTTCGCGCACATACCTTTGATCGAGAAACATGCCTCTGGGGGGCTGCATTTTCAATAAGGCCGGAACCCCCAGTGGGACGCTGCAAATAAATTCCACGGGAGGATTGCGGGGCTGGCCGAGGCCGTTCGAATTTCTATCCCATTAAGCAGAAATCAAGATCCCGTTGCGCTGTTGACAGGCTTGCGCATGATGGATAAATCTAACGTATGTTAGAAAAAGTTGGCTCGAGAGATGGAAATGTCTAGCGCGGATCATCGGCCGCCGGCGGATCCGGCGTGCTTCACTTCCCCGTCAAACTTTATCGATAGCGACAGCGCAGAGGTGAGGGCTTTCGTAAAGTCTGCTTTGCGCAACCTGAGTTCCAGCGCTTCCGATACCGAAAAGGCAATCCGACTGTTCGAAGCGGTGCGCGATGGGATCCGGTATGATCCCTACACGTTTGAACTGAGCCCCGATGCTTATCGCGCTAGTGTGGTGGCAGGGGCGGAGTCTGCTTTTTGTGTGCCCAAGGCGATCTTGCTGACCGCCTGCCTACGTGCTGTTGGCATTCCCGCTGCATTGGGCTTCGCCGACGTTCGTAACCATTTGAATACGCCAAAGCTAACCGAGCTGATGCAAACGGATCTCTTCATTTACCACGGATACGTGCAGCTGTGGCTCGACGGGAGGCCCTACAAGGTTACGCCGGCCTTCAACATGGAGCTATGCAAGCGCTTCGGAGTAAAGCCTCTTCTCTTCGACGGGACGTCTGACGCTCTGTTTCACGAGTTCGACGAAAAGAATCAGAGGCACATGGAATATGTTCATGACCGGGGCTTGTATGTGGACGCGCCAATTGACGAATTCCTGGCGGCGTTTAAGGCAACCTATCCGAAGCTGGAGGAATTCAACCGTTGCCGGATCGCGGGGCGGAACGCGAAAAACTTTGACGATGGTTTCACTCCGACGGAGGAAGGACATCGGACGTGAAGTACCTGGAGGATTTCAAGGTCGAACAAATCTTTGCGTTCCGCACGCCGCCCTTAAGCAAGGACGAGATAATTTCGTTTGCCAGGGAATGGGATCCGCAGCGGCTGCACACGGATGAAGACTATGCCAGGCAAATCCATGGCGGTCTGATCGCATCGGGGTTCCAGACACTCCTGCTCGTATTCAGGCCGATTATGCGGGACTTCATGACGGGGGTCGCAAACATCGGTGGTTTGGGCTTCGAGAGGCTATCTTGGAACGCGCCTGTGCGGCCAGATGAACCGCTTGATATCACGTTGAAGATGCTGGCAATTCGGCCCTCCCGAACCAAGCCCGATCGCGGTGTCATCAGCTACCGTGTCGAAGCGCGCAACATGGCAGGAGAGCCCGTGCTGACCGTCGATACCGGTGCAATGGTCAAACGAAAGACAGTACTGGTGTCATGAGTAATGTGAGGGCGCATTCACAGGACGATCTGCGAATGCTGCGCGGAAGCGTGCGCACACTTTTGGAGCGCGCGGGCGGCATCGCGCGCGCCCGTAACGCTCGCAACAAGGGCTGGGACCGACAGGTGATGAACGAATTGGCCCATGCTGGCGTGCTCGGTGTCGCCGCTCCAGAAGCGGTCGGCGGGCTTGGCATGGGCCTTAGCGCGGCCGGTGTCATCGCGGAAGAAGTCGGTCGCGCCCTCGCGCCCGAACCGGTGGTGTCAGCCATCGCCCTTGCGATCGGAATGATTCAACGGGTATGTCCTGGCGATGCGATGCTCGCTGCAGCGATTGGCGGTGAAATCACCTGGGCCCTCGCTTGGCAGGAACGTGGTCTTCGAGGTTACCCTGACCAAATGGCGTGCCGATTCGACGGCAAGCTGCTGAACGGCTCGAAGGCCTGGATTGCCGGGGCGGTCGGCGCGGATCAATTGCTCGTGGTGGCGCAAAATGATTCGCAGCCCGTTCTCGTTGCCCTCGACGCTGATGGCAAGGGAATCTACTCGGAGCTGCGACGACAGTCCGACGGAAGCCATTGCTGTGACATCGGCTTTGTCGACGCCCCAGGTAAAGTGCTGGCCGAAGGCTCGGTGGTCTCGGAAGCATTGTCCAGCGTCGTCGCCGACGCCACGGCGCTCGCCGCCGCCGAGTTGGTCGGCGTCAGCGCAAAAGCACTCGAACTGACCCTCGATTATGTGAAGACGCGCGAGCAGTTCGGCAAACCGATTGGGTCGTTCCAGGTGATCCAGCATCGCGCCGTAGACTTGTATGTCGCTCAGCAGGTGGCCGAGGCGGGGGTGACTGAGGCGCTGGCACGGATGGATGTGAGCGCCGATCAGGGCGCGCGCATGCGTGAGGCGAGCCGCGCCAAAGCCCGCGCCTGCAGCACGGCCAAGAAGATTACCCGGGAGTCGATCCAACTTCACGGTGCAGTCGGCTATACCGACGAGTTCGACATCGGCCTGTTTCTGAACCGTGCGCTTGTGCTTTCGGCTTGGCTCGGGGACGCCGCCCACCACCGGGCTCGTTGGATGGACGCGCTCGATGTAAATGAGGCAGGATGATGATTGACTGGAATACACTGAGCGATGAAGCGTTCTGCCGCCACGTTCGCACCTTCTTCCAGACCGAATATCCCGAGGGGCTGCGCCATCTGTCACATCGGGCGAAGTTCGCCGAGATCCGCAAGTGGCACGAGAAGCTCTACGCCAACGGAATGGTCGCACCGGCTTGGCCGGTCGAATATGGCGGAATGGGCCTGGAAGCTTCGAAGCTCCTAATCTTTTACGAAGAGCAACAGCGCTGGGGCGTGACGCGGGGCCGCGACATGGGAGTGCAGATGGTCGGGCCCCTTATCATCAAGTTTGGAACCCAGGCGCAGAAAGATCACTGGCTGCCGCGTATCCTTACCTGCGAGCACATTTGGTGTCAGGGCTACTCCGAACCGGGCTCAGGCTCCGACCTCGCCAGTCTGCGCACAAACGCCGTGATTAATGGCGACCATTTCGTGATCAACGGGCAGAAGATCTGGACCACCATGGCTCATGACGCCACCCACATCTTCATGCTGGTGCGCACCGATCCTAATGCCGCGAAAAAACAGGAAGGCATCAGCTTCGTGCTCGCCGATATGAACCAGCCGGGCATCGAAGTCCGCGTGATCACAACGCTCGCGGGTGAAGACGAGTTCTGCGAAGTATTCTTCGACAATGCCCGCGCGCCCCGCGAAAACCTGGTTGGCGAACTGAACAAGGGATGGACGATGGCCAAGACGTTGCTTGGCTTTGAGAGAATCTTTATTGGAGCGCCTAACTTGGCGCAAAACGCGCTTGTTCAGCTTCGGACGATTGCGCAAGGACGCTGCATGTTCAACGACCCGGTGTTCCGCGATCGCTTTGCCAAAGTCGCTCTGGATGTTGAGGATCACGCGGCACTTTATACCCGCTTCGCCGACCAACTCAAGCGTGGCGAGACGTTAGGTCCCGACGTGTCAATGCTGAAAATCTGGGTCACTGAGACTTTCCAAGAAATTACCGAGCTCATGATCGAAGCCGCGGGACCCGACGGCGGCATGACCGGTCCGTTGCAGATCGGCAATGTCGGTGTCGACGTATTGGCAAACTTCTATAAGGCGCGACCCGCAACGATCTATGGCGGAACGAATGAGATCCAGCGCAACATCTTGTCGAAAGCCGTTCTTGGCTTGCCTGGCTGAAGAGGCAGTTCCATATTTACGGAGGAAAGCACACCATGTCTGACCGCTATGCCAAATACAACAAACTGAAATTCGACTTTCCGGCGGATCGCGTTCTCCGGATCACGTTCGATCGCCCCGAAACCTTCAACTCTGTGGACGCGGAAACGCACACGCAGATGACCGACATGTGGATCGATATCGACCGTGACCCCAACATCAACGCGGTTCTCGTAACAGGAGCCGGCAAAGCGTTTTCGGCGGGTGGCGATTTCAGCCTGATCGAGCGAATAGCTGGCAATTTCGATGAAATGATGCGGACCTGGAAGGAAGCCAAGGATCTCGTCTACAACATCATCAATTGCAATAAGCCAATCATCTCTGCGATCAATGGACCGGCCGCGGGTGCTGGGCTAGTTGTCGGAATTCTCGCCGACGTCTCGATCGCTGGTAAGCGAGCTAAAATTGTTGACGGGCACCCGCGTCTCGGGGTTGCCGCAGGTGATGTGGCTGCGATCATATGGCCGCTCCTCTGCGGTATGGCCAAGGCGAAGTATTATCTTCTGACGTGCAAGGCAATTTCCGGTGAAGAGGCTGAGCGCATTGGCTTGGTGTCCATGTGTGTCGACGATGATCAACTGCAGCAAGTTGCTCTTGATACCGCAGTTGAATTGGCAAACGGTGCGCAAAGCGCGATCCGCTGGACGAAATATTCGCTGAACAATTGGCTGCGCCAGGCTGGCCCGACTTTCGACGCTTCTACCGCATTCGAGATGCTGGGTTTCATGGGCCCTGACGTCAAGGAAGGGGTGCTATCGCATCGGGAAAAGCGTGCTCCCAATTTTCGCAAGGACTGTCCCATTTAGGTCGTGCGGAAAGGGGATCGTTACATGCCCGACGCGATTTACCGCGAGATTGCCGTAGCCTACGGTCAGGCGGCACGCAATGCGCCCGGCCTAAAGGCGCGCTTCGATGCGGCTGGTTTCGATCCTGCAAGCATCAGATCATTGAATGATCTGTCTCGCCTGCCGGTTCTGAAAAAGGAACAGCTCCTAGCGCTCCAAAGGGACAATCCGCCCTTTGGAGGGTTTCTCGCAGCAGATCCAAAAAGCCTGTCGCGGATCTATGTGTCGCCTGGACCGATCTTCGAGCCGTCTTTGGCGGGAGGTGGCGGACACGGCCTCAAGGAGCTTTTCAAGGCTGCGGGGATCACGGGAGGCGATCTTATCCTGAACACATGGTCTTATCATCTGGTTCCGGCAGGTCTTTTGTTTGACGAAGCTGCGCGTGCTGTCGGCGCGACTGTCATTCCCAGCGGTACTGGAAACCGCGAACTGCAAGCGCAGATCATTGTGGAAACCGGCGTGACCGCGATCTGCGCCAGCACGGCCTTTTTCCTTGCTCTGGCGGATAAAGTCATCGAGGCGTATGGGCGCAGCGCCTGGAAGGTGAAGTCGGCCTTCCTCGGCGGCGAGATGGGCGATTGGATGGCCAAGCGGCGTCGTATCGAGGCAGATTACGGCGTCAAGACTTGGGCCGCCTATGCTACAGCCGACCTCGGTCTTGTGGCTTACGAGGATGACGGCGAAGGGTATTCTGTGCATCCCAACCACGTGGTACAGATCTGCGATCCCATCAGTGGAGAGCCGTTGGCCGCCGGCGAGACCGGAGAAGTTGTGGTGACCGCGCGCGACGCCAACTGGCCGATGATCCGCTTGGGCACCGGCGATAGCGGCTTCGCTCTTGAGAGCGATGGAGATGGTCGCGTAACGCGTCTTTCGGCCTTGCAGGGGCGTGTCGGCGCAGCTGTCAAAGTTCGCGAGATTTTCGTCTACCCCCGCGCTGTTGAAGAAGTGGTTATTGCGACCCCCGGCGTGCGTGCCGCTCAAGCGGTGGTGACACGCGAGAACGGCCGCGACACCGTGCGTCTCTTACTCGTCGCGGAGCCCGGCGCTGATCATGCGCTGGCCCAAACGCGTGCCATGGAAGGATTCGCGACCAGTTCCCGAATTCGGGCTGATGGCGTGGATTTTGTCGATCTCCTGGAGGAAAACGCGCCGCTGATTGTAAACAAAAAAGACGTCTAGGCGGAGGGGCCAGCGTGCGACACATGCCGTCTCGCTCGTCTGCCCATGGAGCGCGGATTGCGACGAACGTATTGAAGACCATCCAACAGCAGACTCTGCAACATCACAATCAGTTCGGGCAGGGAATAATATCCATCGCGTTGATCCTTTTCGGGATTGAACCATTCAACAGTCCAATTCAGCGCTCCTAACATGGCCTGCCGCAAGGGCACAACCTTGATATCGGACCGCAGCTCACCGGATTCCTGTGCTTTGCGTAAGCAATCATCCCAAAGGTTCGCGTATTTGTGTCGAATTGGCTGATGACGTGCTCGCACCTGCTCCGGTAGTTGTCCGTAAATGCGGATATTCGCGGACGTAAATTCGCTCAAGCGAAAGAGGTATTCCATATGGGTACGGATCGCGGCAGCTATTCTGCTGCGATGATCAGGAAAATGGCTTTCCTGCGAAAGAGTCGCCGAGACGCCGCGCAACAACGCTCGCAATCCAATGTCCAGCACCTCGTCGAGTATCTCATTCTTTGACCTAAAATGATAATAGATGCTGCCTGCTTCCATGCCGGCTTCTTGTGCGATATCTCGCATGGTTGCCGCTTTGTATCCCCTGTCGCGAAAGATTCGCGCCGCGGCCGAGAGCACTTGGGCGCGCGTTCGGGATGCTTTGCCGTCCTCGGCAGTAATTACTTCTAGGGTTTCCAATTCCGTAGGATCTGGTCGTGTCAGTGGGATGCCGCGTGCCTTGGACATGCCCTCCAGAAGTAGTTTAGACATGCGCTCAGACAGCATGCTGACCGGGTAGCGAGTTGCGTCATACCATTCCACGGTCCAATTCATTGCTCCCAGCACGAACTGTCGCAGCGGCACGACTTTGATGTCGATCCGAATGTCTCCAGCCTTTTGCGCTTGTTCCAGAAACTCGTCCCATATGGATGTATAGGTCTGGCGCAGCTTCCGATGTGGCGACCTCCTAGATCGAGGAAGCCTTGAGTAGTTCCTAATATTGGCCGAGGTGAAGCTGCCTTCCCGCAGAACATGAGTTAGGTGCGTAGTGATCATTGACGCAAACGTCTGGCGGAAATCTATGCCGGACGACCTGCAGCGGTCCCGCACCTCTTGGACAGCGTTAAGAACATCCTGAACGCCCAGCTGGAGAATCTCGTCAAGGATCGCGTCCTTCGACGCAAAGTGGTAATATAAGCTGCCCGCTTCCATGTTTGCCGCAGCTGCAATTTTGCGAAGCGTCGTGGCGCTATAACCTTCATCACGGAAAAGTTTGGCGGTGGCGCTCAGGATGAGAGCCCGCGTCTGGTCGGACTTGACGGCAGCTGTATCCACCGCGTTGGGCTTTGTAGAACGCCTATCCATATCGTTTAATTTGCGTCTGGACATTGAAAGCACAAGTGCGATAATCGAACATTCGTTAGAATTTATCGCGGAATCGACTGGAGCGTATCCGCGGAAGGGAGGGTGATAACCATGCGTGGGCTAAAAGGGAAGCGGACAATCGTAACCGGTGGTGGCAGTGGGATCGGGCGCGAGGTATGCAAGCGATTTGCTGAAGAAGGCAGCGAGGTCGCCGTTTTCGACGTTAATGCGGCCGGAGCGGCCGAAACGGTGAAGATCATAAAGGAGGCAGGCGGTAAGGCCACTGCTCACGCAGTTGATATAACCGATCGTGCGGCAGTCGATGCGGCTGTGGCTGAGGTGGAGAAGGGCGGCCCCATCAACGTTCTGGTCAACAATGCGGGCTGGGACGTTCCTCGCGCTTTTCTGGAAAGCGACGCGGCCCTTTGGAAGAAGGTTATTGACATCAATCTTTACGGTCCGCTGAATCTGCATCACGCGGTACTTCCTGGCATGGTTAAAAACGGTGGTGGTCGCGTAGTTAATATCAGTTCCGACGCGGGCCGCGTAGGCTCCTCAGGCGAAGCTGTCTATTCGGCGTGCAAGGGCGGCATCATTGCTTTTACCAAGACAGTGGCACGGGAGTTGGCGCGCAAGGGAATACAGCTCAACGCGGTGGCTCCGGGGCCGACCGACACCCCGTTGTTCGCGGAATTCTCAAAGGGCGAAGGAGGCGAGAAAATCGCAGAAGGTCTCAAGCGTTCCATTCCAATGCGAAGGCTTGCACAACCGACCGACTATCCCGGAATCATCTGCTTTCTTGCTTCCGATGACGCTGGTTTTATCACGGGCCAGGTGATTTCGGTTTCTGGCGGCCTGACGATGCATGGATAACGCGCAAGGCGCTGCCCAACCAACTAACGGATTTATGTAGCCGGACTGCGCCGACTGTCAAACGCCATCCGGAACTGCCCCCTTTGCGTCATGAAGAACTGCCCCCACCCTTGGGTTCATGATGTCGGTTGAAGGTCGGCTCCGCCGCTGACGGGACGGAGGGAGGCGGAGCCGACCGGAGGGCCGTCAGCGGCGGGCGGCTTGATGAGGCCGCTCTTTCGCTTGGCGCGGAGCCGGTAGCTGTCGCCGCGGATGGTCAGCACGTGGCTGTGGTGCAGGAGCCGGTCGAGGATCGCGGTGGCGACCACCGGATCGGCGAACACGGCGCCCCATTCGGCAACGCTGCGGTTCGATGTGATCAGCATGGCGCCGGTTTCGTAGCGGCGGCTGACCAGCTGGAAGAACAGATGCGCCGCGTCGGGCTCCAGCGGCAGGTAGCCGAGTTCGTCGACGATAAGCAGCTTTGGTTTCGCCAGCGCGAGCAGTTTCTCGTCCAGGCGCCGCTCGCCATGCGCCTTGGCGAGGCCAGCGACCAGCGTCGTCGCCGTGGTGAACTGCACCGTGTAACCGGTCAGGATCGCCTCTCGCCCGAGCGCGATCGATAAATGCGTCTTACCGACGCCCGGCGGGCCGAGCAGCAGCACGTTCTCGCCGTTGGCGATCCAACGTGACGCGGCCAGGTCGCGGATCTGCTTCGGATCGATCGACGGCTGCGCCTCGAAGTCGAAGCCGGCAAGCTCCTTCACGGCCGGGAAGTGTGCGAGTTTCAGCGCCATCTCGATGCGGCGATGATCCTTGCGCACGATCTCGCGCTCGCACAGCAGGATCAGCGTCTCACGTGCCGACAGGTTCGCGCGCGCCGCCTCGTCGAGCAGGTTGTCGAGCTGGTCGCGGATGCCGGAGAGCTGCAATCGCACCAGCATGGCGTCGAGCCGATCGATTGGTGCTTCGGTAGCCTTCTTTGCGCGCGCCATCAGAAGCTCCCTCCGATCACTGCTTCGTATTCGGCAAGAGGACGCAACAACGAGGGCAGCGGAGATGACCCCGGCACTGTCGGTGTCGCGATCGCCGGTCGGCAGACCGCGCCATTGCGACCGGCAACCCCGTCGAGGTGGGCGGAATCGACGATCCGCAGCCGGCGACCCTCCGATTGCTTGTGGACCGCAACCTCGCGCATGCCGTGGCGGACGCGCACCTCGCCGGCCGCAACCGTCACTGCCACGCGCTCCCCGATCAGCCGCCAAGGCACCGAGTAGCTGTTTGTATCGATCTCGACCGCGCAATCGTTGCCAACGACACGGGTCAGTTCGCGCAACGATCCGAACGACGGCTGCCCGCCGAGCGGCTTCAACCGGTGTGCCTCGTCACGCGCAAAGCGAGCGATCGGCGCCTCGCCGGTCGTGCCGTGGATACGCAGGTTCGCCACCTCACGCTCCCACTCGGCGAGATGCGCCTCGAATGCCTCCCAGCTCGCGAAGGAATGCCCCGCGATCGCATTCTTCTTCACGTAGCCGACGCCATTCTCCGTCTTGCCCTTCGTGCGCGCCCGATACGGCGCACAGGCGCGAGGACGGAAGCCCCAATGCTTTGCGAACGCGATGAGCTTGTCGTTAAACTGGACCGACCGGCTCACCGCGTCGTGGCGCACCACCAGCGCGCGTGGATTGTCCATCAGCACCTCCTCCGGCACGCCGCCGAAGGTCGTAAACGCGCTCTCGAGCCCCGCAAACCAGTGCTCCTGCTTCTCAGCTCGGAACGCACGCACATGCAGCCGTCGCGAATGCCCGAGCGTCGCCACGAACACGAATGTTTTGACCTTCACCACGCCGATCTCGACCAGGCGCTCGCCGAAGTCGATCTGCAGCTGTCGGCCCGGTGGCGTCTCGAACCGCGTCGTTGCCAGCGCTTCGGCCTTCAGCGCCTGGCGATATGGCTGCACGGCGCGTTGCAGCGTCCGCCGGCTGACTGCCACGCCTTTCTCGGCCAACAGGTCCTGGCGCACCACATCTGCATTGCCGCGGTGCCGGATGAACCGCTCGCGCAACCAACCTTCAAGGCCATCGAGCCGCTTCGGGCGCTCAGGTGACTTGAACGGCTTCACCCCGCCCGCCGCCACGTAGTCCTTCACCGTGTGATGGCTGCAGCCCAGCTGCCGCGCAATCCGCTTCAGACCCCACCCGCACGCCCTCAGGCGCAACATCTCCGCCACGTCATCCGGCGTCTTCATCACCTGCCCCCGTGGATCAATCCACGACGAGCCTTCCGTGATTCGTTCCTCTTTCATTCACTCTCTCCTCGGCTATCCAAGGAGGGGGCAATTCCTCATGACGCCGAGGGGGCAGTTTTCCATGGCGCGCGACACCGACACGCCATATCGGATGAAATTTGTATGTTTACGCCGGCAAAGGATATCCAGGATGACAGCAGCCTAAGAGCGTTTCTGACGCGCTGGGGTCTGAAAGATTACGAAAGTCTAGTCGAGCGGGCGGACGCCGACCCCGACTGGTTCTGGTCAAGAGTTATCGGTCTTGCGGATATACGCTTTTCGCGCCCGTACCAAAAGTTGCGCGATGTGAGTGGTGGACCCGAGGATATTCGTTGGGCCGTAGACGGCACTCTCAACCTCACTGAGACCTGCCTTGACGGGCGCATCGAGGCCGGCCTTGGGCAAAAAGCCGCCATCGACTGGATCGGCGAAGACGGGGAACGGCGCGTCTGGACTTATCGCGATCTCGCCCGCGAAAGCGCCCGGGTTGCCAGCGCCCTGGCCGCTCGCGGCGTCGGCGCGGGTGATGCGGTTGGCATCTACATGCCGATGGTGCCCGAGATCGAAGCGGCCCTCCTGGGCGTTGCGAGGCTCGGCGCTATCGCCGTTCCCCTGTTCTCCGGATACCCGGCGCCGGCCGTGGCGGCACGCTTGAACGACTGCGCGGCCAAAGCGGTTTTGACGGCCGATGCGAGCAGGCGTCGCGGCAGGCCTGTTCCCATGGAATCCGTGCTGGTTGAGGCTCTGGCCGACGTGTCCAGCGTGCACACGGTGATCAGCCTGCGCCGCTTCAGCGGCAGCGCCGCCGACCCACGGCGGGATCTAGACTGGGCTGCCACAGTCGGGGCCGCAAAGGCGGATTTTGCACCTGTTCCGGTTGCATCGGACGCGCCGATGATGATTGCCTACACGTCTGGGACAACCGGCCGGCCAAAGGGGGTGGTGCACACGCATTTGGGTGTGCAGGCGGCAGCAACGACCAATTTCTTGTTGTGCCTCGACTTGAAGCTCGAGGACCGGCACCTGTGGATGACCGATATGGGCTGGGTTATGGGCCCGCTAACCTTGGTCTCGACGCTTCTGGCGGGTGCGACAGTGGTTCTGGCCGAAGGTGCGCCCTCCACGCCGGACGACCCGTTCCGCCTGCTGCGACTGGCAAGCGAACACGGCGTTACACATCTTGGCGTCGCGCCCACATTGGTGCGACAGTTCATGAGAAGCGATCCCGGACTGCTGGCGCGGTACAATCTCTCTGCGCTCCGCATCGTCGCTTCCACCGGCGAGCCTTGGACCGACGACGCCTGGCTTTGGCATCTCGAACACATCTGTCGCCGCAGGGCGGTGCCACTCAACATCTCCGGCGGTACTGAGCTCTTTGGCGCAATTCTGACGTCGACGGTGCTGCACACGCTGCAGCCCTGCGGTTTTTCGACCGAGGCATTGGGCGTTGGGGCGAAAGTGCTACGACCGGACGGGTCCGAGGCAAGGAATGGCGAGGTGGGCGAGCTGGTGGTCACCAAGCCGCCGCTAGGCCTGACGCCCACGATTTGGCAGGATCACTCGCGATATCTCGAGACCTACTGGTCGGATTATCCCGGCATTTGGCGGCATGGCGACTGGGCGCGTCGGGATTCCGACGGAACATGGTTTATTCTCGGCCGTTCGGACGACACGCTCAATATCGCCGGCAAACGTATCGGCCCGACTGAGATCGAGGCCGCACTCACTGCCACTGGTAAGGTGATCGACGCTGCGGCAATCGCAGCGCCGGATGATCTGAAAGGCTTCGCCGTAGTGTGCGTCTGCGTGCCCTCCGCTGCCGTGAAAAGAGACGACATCTTGGTGGAGCAACTGAAGGACAATGTAGCCGCCGCGGTCTCTCAACCCTTTCGCCCGCGCGAAATCCATTTTGTCGAAGCACTGCCGAAGACTCGGAGCATGAAAACCATGCGCCGCGTCGTCCGCGCAGCGTTTCTGGGCGAGAACCCGGGCGACCTGTCACCCCTACAGAATCCTGAAGCCATTGCTCCGATCGCTGCATTGAGAAACAAAGGCCGCTGACAACCGTCTCAAGGGAAACGAAAGCCGTGCAATTCGTCGCCCGGCCCCGCCGAGGGTTCTGCCCGCCTTGTCATAGTCCATCCTTTGAGGCGCGGTGTCCCAAGAAGGACCTCTTCGACAGCCGGTCTCAATGCGCTGCCAGCGGGCCGGTCCATGGCCTATGTCAACAGCTAATATCATCCACACTTAAAGGGATTGTGCTACCCGGATGCCCTCGTCAATCGCGCGCAAAGCGTCCAGTTCGGCGGCCTCCTTGGCGCCACCGATGACAGTTGCCGGAATACCCCGCTCCACCAGTGCGGCATGAAGCGTGTCGTCAGATTGTTGTCCGGTGCAAAGCACGATCGTGTCGACTACGATGACCTGGCGCCGACCATCGATCATGATGTGCAGACCCTCGTCGTCGATTCGTTCATAGCTGACGCCCGTCAGCATCTCGACGCCATACTTGCGGAGGGCGTTGCGAAGGATCCAGCCTGTGGAAACGCCGAGTCCGTCCCCGGGCTTGGAGGTTTTACGCTGCAGCATGATCACCTTGCGGGTGCCACTCACGGGTGCCAGCGGATCGGCTTTGAGTGCGCCCGCCGCGGAGAAACTTCCATCCACGCCCCAAGTGTGGAAGAAGGCCTCGCTGCCGTTGGTTTCAACAGGGGGGGTGACAAGAAACTCGGCCACGTCGAAGCCGATCCCGCCAGCGCCCATGATCGCAACCGATTTTCCCGCGGTCCGTTCCCCCGACAGGATTTCTGCATAGGTCGCCACCTTGGGGTGGTCGATGCCCGGCAGATCGGGGATGCGTGGGCCGACGCCGGTGGCAATCACCACATGATCGTACCCGCTCAGATCCTTGGGGGAGGCGCGGCGGCCAAGATGCAGGTTGACCCCGAGCTTGTCCACCTGGCGTCGGAAGTAGCGAATGGTATCGTCGAATTCGTTCTTGCCCGGAACTGCACGCGCCAGCATAAGCTGCCCGCCGAGGGTTCGGGAAGCTTCAAACAATGATACGATATGACCGCGTCGTGCCGCTTCCGTTGCGGTAGCCATCCCTGCTGCGCCGCCGCCGACAACGGCGATCCTTTTCTGCCCGGCGGCAACAGTGTCGCTCAGCTCGGACTCGCGACCGGCGCGAGGATTGACGAGGCAACTTACCGCTCGGCCAGAAAAAATGTAGTCAAGGCAAGCCTGATTGCAGGCGATGCAGGTGTTGATTTCGTCTACCCGCCCCTCTCTGATCTTGTTCACAAAAAAAGGATCAGCGAGCATTGGTCGTGCCATGGAGATAAGATCTGCATCGCCGCTTTCGAGGATGTCCTCAGCCATATCAGCAGTGCTGATGCGGTTCGATGCGACAACGGGGATGGACACGGCAGCGCGGACCCGCGCGGCAGCCTTGCGCCAAGCTCCTCGCGGTACCGGATAGGCTATCGTCGGCACGCGAGCCTCGTGCCAACCAATACCCGTGTTGATAATGTCGGCGCCGGCAGCTTCGACCTTACGGGCTAGGGCGGCGATTTCATCCGCTGGCGCGCCGCCCTCGATCAGATCGGCAGCCGAAATGCGATAGATGATCAGTAGATCCGAACCGCAACGCTGTCGTACCGCGCGTACAATCTCGACCGGAAAGCGATGGCGCTTCTCTACACTGCCTCCCCAGGAATCTTCGCGCTTGTTGGTGTGAGTCACCGTAAATTCGTTGATGAGATAGCCCTCTGAACCCATTATTTCCACGCCGTCAAAGCCTGCGGCCTGCGCATTTGCTGCCGCTTCGGCGAATTGATCGATTGTGCGCAGGATGTCGCTATCAGTCATCTCGCGCGGGATATGTCGATTGATTGGCGCGCGAATGGGGGACGGGGCTACGCAGCCGACAATCTTTGCATAGCGCCCTGCGTGAAGGAGTTGCGCGCAGATAAGGGCGCCCTCCTGATGTACTGCGTCGCAGATGGGGCGCAGCGCCTGAGCCTCATTGGGGTCGTCAAGACGCGGCCCTTGAGGGTCGAGTACGCCCTCGGCGTTAGGCGAAAACCCGCCAGTTACGATGAGCGCAACACCGCCCTGCGCACGTTCGGCGTAGAAGGCAAGTTGCGCCGCGATCGGATCGGGCTTGCACTCGAGCTTAGTGTGCATTGAACCCATGATGATCCGGTTGCGCATTTCGTGGCGTCCGACCTTAAGCGGCGAAAGCAATCTGGTGTACGTTGACGAAACCGGCGTGTTCATAATTTTCCTCCCTCGGCACTTGCCGCCTATTCTAACGTTTGTTAGGTTTCGTGCAAAGTCGATTTTAAAGGGCTTTGCGGGAGGACCATTCAATGCCTTTTCAGCCGACGGAGGATCAGGTCGCTTTTCGCGAGGTGGCCCGGCGCTTTGCGCGCGAACGATTGGCCGGCGGCTATCAAAAACGTGCCAAAGGCCATGTTCTTGATAGGGAACTGATCCGTGAAATGGGTTCGCTCGGTCTCATTGCGCCGGATCTTCCTGAAAAACTTGGCGGAATGGGCGAGAGCTCCGTTACAGCCGGTCTAATCACCGAACAAATCGCCTATGCCGATTTTAACGTCAGCTACGTGCAACTGCTGGGCTCGCTCATGGGCGGCATGGTCGCCAAACACGCCTCGGAAGACATCGCACGCGATTGGGTACCGCGCGTTATCGCCGGGGAAGCAGTAATTGGGCTCGGGCTTACCGAGCCACGCGGGGGTTCGGATGCGGCAAACCTTCAGCTGCGGGCCGACAAATCGGGCAATGGCTGGCGGCTCAATGGCGAAAAGACCTCGATGAGCTTTGCCGCACAGGCGGACGCTGCCGTTGTCTTCGCCCGCACCGGCGATCCACAGGGCGGATCGCGCGGCGTCAGTGCATTCTTTGTCAACTTGACGGAAAAAGGGATCAAGCGGACCCACTTCGACGACATCGGGACCAAGCCGGTCGGCCGCGGCTCGGTTTTCTTCGACGATGTCAATGTGCCGGCTGAATGCCTGATGGGCGAACAGGACCGCGCCTTTGGCACCATCATGGCCGGCTTTGACTATAGCCGCGCGCTGATCGGTCTGGAGTGCCTTGGTCCGGCGCAGGCCTCCGTTGATGAGACCTGGGGTTACGTGCAGGAACGCGAGGCATTCGGCGCGCCGCTCGCCCAATACCAGGGCGTTACCTTTCCGCTCGCAGAGGCCGAGACCCAGCTGACGATGATGCGTCAACTCTGCTATTTCACCCTCGATCTCCGCGATCGCGATATGCAGCATACGGCCGAAGCGGCCATGTGCAAATGGTATGTGCCTAAGACAGCCTGCGAGATCATACAGCAGTGTCTGATCTTGCACGGGCACTACGGCTACACAACCGACCTGCCGCACCATCAGCGCTACAACGACGTGCTCGGGCTTCAAATTGGCGACGGCACGGCGCAAATCCAGAAGCTCGTCATAGCGCGCGAGAAGATTGGTCGCGTGGCGCTCCAGTACGACAAGCGATCGAAGGGAGCGGCAAAATGAGCGATCCGGTCAAGACCCGAACCGAAGGCAGCACTGGAATCATCGAGTTAAGTCGGCCGGAGAAACTCAATAGTCTTTCTCTCGAGGTGCATCAGCTAATCGATGCGGCCCGTGCGAACTTTGAAAACGACGGTGGGGTCCGTGCGCTTCTGATCTGCGCTCAGGGAAAGCATTTTTGCACAGGGGCTGACCTCGTCGAAGTTAAGGCCAAAATGAACGATCCGGTGGCGCTGGATCTTTTCATTGGCTTCGGCATGGGCGTGCTGCGCCGGCTTGAGCAGAGTAGCCTGCCGGTCGTCGTGGCGGTCCAGGGCCTATGCCTCGCAGGAGGCATAGAATTGATGTTGTCGTGCGACGTCTGTTTTGCCGCGGAGACCGCGCAGTTTGGTGATCAGCACGCGCAATTTGGACTCGTTCCGGGATGGGGTGGAAGCCAGCGGTTGGTGCGTCAAATGGGTCTGCGTCGAGCGTTAGATCTGATGTTTTCTGCGCGTTGGTTGAAGGCGAATGAAGCGAAGGCGGCTGGCCTCGTCAACTATGTGGTGGCTGACGACCAACTCCGCACGGAGGCCCTGGCTTACTGTCAGAAGATCGGTACGCGCTCGCGGCGGGGCATAGCTGAAATGAAGCGGCTGGGGCGCGAGGGTATTGAGCTGTCGCTCGAGCAGGGCATGCGCCTTGAACGCGATTCTGCATTGCGCCACTTGCCAGGTGCGGACGTGGCCGAGGGGCTGTCGGCGTTTGCCGGTCGTCGAGAGCCGAAGTTCAATCAATAACGCCACGGGGTTCAACATGGATTTCAACTTGAACGATGAGCAGCGCCAAATCTACGAATATGGCGCTCAGTTGGCGCAAAGCTTTGACAACGCCTATTGGCTTGACCATGCGCGCCGGCATGTTTTCCCGCAGGAAATGTTCTCAAAGATCGCTGAGGATGGATTTTTGGGGCTTATGGTGCCCCAAGAATATGGCGGAGCAGGGCTCGGGATGACCGAGATGGCACTATTTATGGAGGGCACGGCGAATCACGGCATTCCACTTTTGATGATGGTCGTGGGACCGACCATGTCATTGGCGCACATTGCCAACCATGGAAGTGAATTTCAAAAGAAGGAGCTTTTACCAAAGGCGTGTCGCGGAGAGATCCAGTTTTGTTTTGCGATCACTGAGCCGGGAGCCGGATCGAACACCATTAAAGCCCGCACCCTTGCACGGCAAAGGGGCAACCGTTTTTCTCTAACGGGCGAGAAGACGTTTATTACTGGCGCTGATGTTGCCGACTATTGCCTGGTAGTGGCGCGTACGAAGTCGCATGAAGAGGTTCAACGCAAAACCGATGGCTTCACACTTTTCGCGGTCGATCTGAAGAAAAAGGGGATCGATAAGCAACGAGTAAAAATTTCGATTCCGCTACCCGAGGAACAATGGACGCTATTCTTCGACGACGTTGATCTGGGACCCGAAGATGTTGTGGGCCATGTGGACGAAGGCTTCTCGATTCTTTTCGATTCACTCAATCCCGAGCGTATCATCCTGGCGGCATTATGCTGCGGAATTGGCCGATTTGCGCTCAATAAGGGCGTCGCCTATGCGTCGCAGCGCAACGTATTTGGCCAGCCTATCGGTGCGCATCAAGGTGTCCAACATCCGATGGCCAAGGCGCATACCGCTGTCGAGATGGCGAGCCTCATGACTCGTCGAGCAGCTTGGGAATTCGACAATAGCCTACCCGCCGGCGCCTCGTCCAACATGGCGAAATACGCGGCTGCAGAGGCAGGTATCGAGGCGGTGGATGCGGCGCTCCAGGCTCATGGCGGATCGGGGTTTACCGAAGACACCGGCATCTACGAGCTGTATCCACTGATGCGTTTGCTGCGCACAGCGCCGGTCAATCGCGAGCTGTGTCTGAGCTTCATCGGCGAGAAAGTCATGGGTCTGCCGCGCTCCTACTGACAGTTGCGGATCGATAAGGAGGCTAAGCAATGGATTTCGGGATCAGTTTCCGGCGAACTGACGCTTACGAACGCTCGGGCTCGCGCTGCTGGCATGAAATCGAAGCGACCCCGCTCAACGAGGTTCGACGCGTTCAGGAAGAAAAGTTGATCGCGCAGATGGCCTATTTGAAGGGCAACTCGGAGTTCTACCAGAAGAAGCTGGATGCGGCCGGTGTCCGGTTCGACGACGTACGCACTATCGAGGATTTGCAGAAGCTGCCCTACACATTCAAAGCAGAGATCCGCGATAGTCTTGCCGCCCGCAAGCCATTCGGCCTTCACCTCGCGGCGAGACGTGAAGACATAATTCAGATGCAAGCCTCATCCGGCACGACGGGCAGTCCATCTTATGTTGCCCTGACCCAGTCCGACGCCGCGATGTGGCATGAAATGTCAGCGCGTTGCTTCTTTGCTAACGGCGTGCGACCTGGCGACACGGTGCTGCATGCCTTTTCGTTAGCCAAGGGCTTTGTTGGTGGAATTCCCGTCATGCAAGGTTTGCAATACATGGGCGCGATCGACGTTCCTATCGGCGCCGATGGTGGGGCGGACCGCCTCATTCGTGCATGTGCCGACATCCGCCCGCGCTGCGTCGTTGGAGCACCTAACTTTGTTCTACATCTGGGAGAGAAAACGCCCGAAGTCTTGGGCATTCAGGCGTCGCAACTGGGTGTTGAGCGAGTCATCGTGGGCGGCGAGCCGGGTGGCGGCATTCCAACGGTGCGCCGCCGTATTGAAGAACTTTGGGGTGCGAAATGCACCGAGTTGCTTGGTGGTACTGACCTTGGTGTGACCTATTGGGCCGAGTGCGAAGAGCAGTCGGGCATGCACATGGTCAGCATGGACTACATTATTACCGAACTCCTCGACCCCGATACCGGAGAAATCATCCCCTTCGAAGATGGTGCTCGTGGTGAGATGGTTTATACGGCCATTGGCCGACAAGCGAGTCCGCTTCTACGCTTCCGCTCTGGCGACTACATCGAGGTGCTAGGTACAAGTTGCTCCTGCGGTCGAACAGGGCCCAAAATTCGCTGCATCGGTCGCACCGACGACATGCTTATTGTCCGCGGTGCAAATGTGTTTCCCTCAGCCATTCATAGCGTTATCGGCGAAATGATGCCCGACACCAACGGCGTTGTTCGAGTTGTTGCCGACTTCGAAGGGCACACGACGCAGTCGGCACTCAAAGTGATTGTCGAACGCGGACCCCACCGACCTCCTGACACAGACGAGGAGCTAAAAAGCAAAATCGAGGCGCGTTTACGCGATGCGCTTGTATTCAAGGCCGACGTCCGTATCGTGAAGCCCGATACGTTCGAGAAGCCCGGCGCAGCGAAGGTTGCGCTTACTCTCCGTAAATACCCCGATCTGACATGACAATCTTCAAATCACTCCTGGACAAGGGTTCGGAAAATTTCCGAGCGAACGATGCGCAATACCGCGCAAGAATTAGAAGACTGCACGAGCTGCGGCTGGAACAACGTGCCGGCGGCCCGCCCAAAGCACGGGAGCGACACGAGGAGAAGGGCAAGATCTTGCCACGTGATCGCGTCGAACGGCTGATTGATCCAGGAAGCCCCTTTTTGGAGCTGGGTGAACTTGCGGGCCTAAATAAGTATGAAGGCGTGCCTCCTGGTGCGGGCATCATCACCGGCATTGGCGTGATCGAAGGGCGCCACTGCATGATCATTGCGAACGACGCCACCGTGAAGGGCGGCACTTATTTCGGTATGACGAGCAAGAAGCATGTGCGCGCTCAGCGTGTCGCTTGGAGCAACCGGCTGCCGGTGATCACGTTGGTGGATAGTGGTGGAGCCTTTCTGCCCGAACAAGCGAACATTTTCCCTGACGAGGGCCAGTTCGGCTCGATCTTCCACAATCAAGTAGGCATGTCGGGCGATGGCATTCCGCAGATTGCCGTGGTGATGGGGCCTTGTACCGCAGGGGGTGCCTATATTCCGGCGTTGTGCGACGAGGTTGTGATCGTGCGCGGTCAAGGATTCATGTACCTTGGCGGGCCCGAACTGACGTTCGCCGCGACTGGCGAACGGGTCGACGCCGAAACATTAGGCGGCGGCAAGATGCATTGCGCAATCTCGGGAGTGACCGACCATCTGGCTGAAAATGACGCCCATGCGCTGGCGATTACTCGACAAATCGTCGCACATCTTGGCGAGAAGACCAGTCCTCGGAAAACTCCCGTTGTGCCGAGTCCGCCCGCTTATCCGGTTGATGAAATCTACGGCATCGTCAGTCGTGACGCCAAGGTGCCAACCGATAATCGCGAAATCGTCGCGCGCCTCGTCGATGGCAGCGAACTACACGAGTTCAAGCCACTGTATGGCGACACTTTGATCACTGGTTGGGCACGTATTCACGGCCACGAGGTCGGCATCCTGGCCAACAACGGAGTGCTCTTTGTCGAGGCAGCTTTGAAGGCTGCGCATTTCATTAACCTCTGCGTGCAGCGCGACATTCCGCTTGTCTTTCTCGCCGACGTTAATGGCTTCATGGTTGGACGCGAAGTAGAGCAGGCAGGCATCGCGAAGGCGGGCGCCAAGATGATTACTGCCATGTCGTCGGCTCGCGTGCCGAAGTTCACGGTGATCACCGGTGGCTCCTACGGTGCGGGCTACCTCGCAATGTTGGGCCGACCGTTTCAGCCCGACGCCATGTTTGCCTGGCCGAACGGACGCGCGGCCATCATGGGACCAGAGCAGGCAGCGAGCGTGCTGTCCCAAGTGCGCGCTCAGATCAACGACCGAGAAGGCAAAAGGTGGACCGCCGAAGAAGAAGAGGTTTTCAAGGCACCGATTCGTCGCGAGTATGAGACGTTTCAGGATGCGTACAATTTCGCATCGAATCTTTGGATTGACGGCGTTATCGAGCCCGCCGAAACGCGCGATGTGCTCGCGCTGCTCCTAGATGTCGCCTCCCGACGTCCGAAGGTTGACAGCCACTTCGGCGTTTTTCGGTTTTAGGTGCGCCAGACCATGCGTATTAAAACACTCCTCATTGCCAACCGTGGTGAAATCGCCTGTCGGATCGCGCGCACGGCCCGCGCGCTCGGAATTGCACCGATCGGTGTTCATTCCGACGCTGACGCCAAGGCGTTGCATGTGCGCGAAATCGGCCGGTCGCTGAGAATCGGACCCGGGCCAGCTGCCGAGAGTTATTTGCGAATCGAAGCGGTGATTGCTGCCGCCCGGCAGGCCAGCGCAGACGCAATCCATCCGGGTTACGGCTTTCTGGCAGAAAATCCGGACTTCGCCCGCGCGGTGGAGGCCGCCGGTATGATCTTCGTTGGCCCCACAGTCGACACGTTGCAGCGGTTTGGCGACAAGGCCAGTGCCAAAACGGCCGCAATAGCTGCCGGCGTGCCGGTCATTCCCGGTAGCGACGGCGTAATGTCTGACGCTCTTCAGATTGCACAAGCGGTGCGGGAAGTAGGGCTTCCGGCACTCTTGAAGGCTGTTGGCGGTGGAGGCGGTCGCGGTCAGAGGTTGATCGAGAACGAAACGACGCTGAATGAAGACATCGAGAGCGCTCAACGCGAAGCGAAATCTACCTTCGGCTCCGAAGGACTTTTGCTGGAGCGCTTCCTGCCTGAGGCTCGCCATGTTGAAATTCAGATTGCTGGCGATGGTAAGGGTCGCGTATTGCATCTCTTTGAACGCGACTGCACCCTTCAGCGCCGACATCAGAAAGTGATCGAGGAAGCACCGGCTTGGGGGCTGCCACGGCCATTTCTCGATCGGATAGCTCAGGATGCGGTCCGGCTGGCGGAGGGGGTGAACTATCGAGGGCTCGGAACCGTCGAGTTCTTGGTACTGGGCGAGGAGTATTTTTTTCTTGAAGTGAATCCCCGAATCCAGGTTGAGCATCCGGTAACCGAGGCAGTCACCGGGCTAGACCTCGTCGCGCTGCAAATTCGTATCGCAGAGGAGGCAGGTTTGGGCCTGACACAGGATCAGATCACCTGCACCGGCCACGCCGTAGAGGCGCGACTTTACGCCGAGGACCCGCGGATGCAGTTCGCTCCCTCAACGGGCCTAATCACGGCGCTTTCGCTGCCGAGCGGTCTACGGATTGATAGTGGCGTCGAGGCGGGCGACAGCGTGAGCCCATTCTACGATCCGATGGTGGCGAAGTTAGTCGTGCATGATTCCAATCGAGATGCAGCTCTGGCGAAATTAGCTCGAGCACTGGACCATGTGGTTGTGGATGGCATCGAGACCAACCGCGATTTCCTGGCGGCTCTTGCGCGGAACGCCCATTTCACACGAATGCATGTCCATACCCGTTGGATTGACGGTTGCGTCGATGCGTTGGTTGTCGCTCCGCAGCGCTCGGATGAGCAGTTGTGGCAGGCGGTGGCGGCGGTCCTGTTCGTCACCAGTGGGCGCAGAGACGGAGACGCCAATCCTTGGCAAAACCGGGACAAGTTTACCGGCTGGAGACTGGGCCTTGGCGGCACGCTGGGGGAAGCCGGCCAGCGTGTGATCGTCGCTCGCTCGGCCACTTTCGCCAAGGAGCTGCGCATCAGTCCAGTGAGAAATGACCACAGCTTCGTTGTCTATAGCGACGACAGCACTTCCCTCGCCTTGCAAGTAACTGAACTTCAAGATGGCTCGTATCAGGTCACACATGAGGATGAAGCCATTACCATCGAAGCGTGCGTTCGAGGGAGTTCGATCGAGATCGACACGCCTTGCGGCCGTCACGTTTACCAAGCGTCTACATCGCTGGCTTTTGCCGAGGTAGATAGCGCCGCGGACCGCATTCTCTTGTCTCCACTAACCGGCAAAATTGTCAAGGTATTGGTCAATGAGGGGACTCCAGTAGCGGCCGGGGAGGTTGTGGCGATCCTGGAATCTATGAAGCTCGAGATTTCTATAAAGGCGATGGTGTCGGGGGTAGCGAAAAATATATCCGTTTCGCAAGGCGCGATGGTGGATCGAGGGCAGCCAATCGTCGAGATAGCTCTCTTAGAAAGTGAGGTTTCATGAGCGATTTTCCAAAATTCGTCGAGTTCAGGGAAGAGGGACCTCGGGAAGGGTTTCAGATTGAGAAGAAGATCTATTCGATCGAAGAGCGAGTTGAACTGATCGACATGCTCAGCGATACCGGGCTGAAGCGAATTCAGGTTGGCAGCTTCGTCAATCCGCAAAAAGTGCCTCAAATGGCTGATACGGCCGAACTGTTCAAGCGCATCAAGCGGGTGTCTGGCGTTAAATACACATCGCTCTGGCTTAACGACAAAGGTTTTCGCAAGGCGCTCGCTGCGCATCGGGTCGATATTGATCCGCGCCTTTTGTTCTATCCATCTGACACATTCTCGCGAAAGAACAACGACGCGTCGTCGATGGAAATGCGCGAAAAGCAGCGCGAATGGGTTAAGCTCTACAAAGAAGACGGTTACGCTGTCGAGACGGCGTACGTGATGACCGCATTCGGATGCAATTTCGAAGGACCGATTCCGCAGGATCGCGTCTTAGACGATTTCCGCTACATTCTGGAGCTTTGTGCAGAAGAAAATATCGCGCTGCCGATTTTTGTTGTGGCCGACACAATGGGCTGGGGCAATCCCGAGTCGGTTAAGCGCATGATCGGAGCGCTGAAAGACCTGGCGCCTGACGCACGCATTGGCATGCATCTACACGACACCAGAGGTCTTGGGATAGCTAACGTTCATGCGGCGCTTTCTATGGGCGTTGACATGTTTGAGAGCTCCGTCGCCGGATTGGGCGGATGTCCGTTTGCAGGTCACGGCCATGCGCGCGCCGCCGGGAATGTCTGCACCGAGGATGCTGTGTTTCTGTGCCATGAACTCGGCATAGCGACCGGGGTCGATCTCGATAAATTAATCGCCGCTTCCGCTTATGCCGAAAAGATTATTGGTTCCCCGTTAATGGGCCGCGTGATGCATTCGGGTGGCCTCGAGAAGTATCGTAAGGTCAGCTGAAGAACGATCGAAAGAGCGGCTTGCTTGGTGAAGTGATCTGGTGATCACAGCGGTAAATCGGGGCACTGATTGAAAATCGCGCTGACAGCCGCAGAGGATTGTGTAGTCGTTGCGGTCAGGGCTAATAGCGAAAGCATCTGGCCAGAAAAGCCCGGCACGCAAAAAGCAGCGGACCAAAGGAGGAAGGGATGTCGAATGTACTCCTGGCTGCGGGTCAGACAAATGTCTACGGACTATTCAGAACTTGTGCACAAAAGCAGCCATTTGGTACCGCGCTCGAGTATGAGGGGGGTACTGTTTCATACGGTGAACTTCTGAAGAGAGTGGATGGGCTTGCTTCCGCCTTACTCAATAGAGGCGTCAATACAGGCGACCGTATTGCAATCCTTTCGCATAACCGTCCCGAGTATGTCGAACTGCAGCTGGCAGCGGCGGCAATCGGCGCTGTCGTGGCGTGCTTAAACTGGCGGCTGGCGCCGGCCGAACTCAAGCATTGTATCGAACTTGTTGAGCCGGTGGTGGCGGTCGTGGAGCCAGAATTGCTTGCGACGTTTGTCGCCGTGTCTCAATTGCCGATAATCGAAGTCGGCGTTGAGTGGATCCGCATGCGCTCGTCGGCCGCCCTCGATTCGAGGCTGGGAACGATGCTCGATAGCAATGAGCAGGGTTTGACTATTCTTTTTACCTCAGGGACCACGGGACTACCCAAAGGCGCGCTGATCAGTCATCGCGCACATGTGGCGCGCGCCATGGCTTTTGCAGCGGAACTAATGCTTGATTCACGAGACGCCTTTGTTGCCTGGGCGCCTATGTTCCACATGGCCTCGACCGACCATATGCTGGCAACGCTCCTGCGAGGAGGTACGGTTGTTGTCATCAACGGCTTCGAGCCAGAGGCGATCAACCGTGCGTTGGCGCAGCACGAGATCGGATGGCTGGTGATGATGCCAGGCGTGCTAGATGCCTTCATAGAGTTGCGGAAAGCCAACCCAGGGCCAATCAAGGGGATTAAGGTCTGCGGCGCTATGGCGGATCTTGTGCCGCGGCATCAGATCGCGGAGCTGACGCGCCTGTTGGATGCCCCCTATCTGAACTCCTTCGGCGCTACTGAAACGGGTCTGCCGCCGGCAAGTGGGTCTGTCATTGAGGTCGGCGTGACACCGACCGATCTAGCCAAGCGGATTTCATCGTTTTGTGAGATCAGGTTGGTTGATCCTTTAGACAACGATGTGCCCGATGGCGAGCCGGGCGAAATGGCGATCCGCGGGCCTACCCTGTTTTCAGGCTACTGGAATGCTCCTGAAACCAACGCCGTCGATTTCAGAGGTGGCATGTTCCATATGGGTGATACGTTTCGGCGGCTCCCCGATGGACGCGTCGATTTCGTTGATCGAGTGAAATATATGATCAAGAGCGGAGGTGAAAACGTTTACCCGGCCGAAATCGAGCGAGTGTTATTGGCTCATCCAGCAGTTCTGGAAGCCGCAGTCGTGAAAGCTAGCGACCCTAAGTGGGGAGAAACGCCAGTAGCGTTCGTCGCTTGTGATGAGGCAGCAGTTCGCGCCGATGAATTGTTGCTACTCTGCAACGAACGGCTGGCCAGATACAAACGACCAAGAGAAATCCGGTTCATCGCGTTCGATGATTTCCCGCGTTCGACCAGCGGCAAAGTCCAGCGTCACGTTCTGGAAGACCGCTTGAAAGAGCAAAGTCTCGGTAATCGAACAAGCAATTCAGTGTGATCCAGGAATCCGGGAGAACTGCAACGCGTGTGAATTCGCACTTGACGACGCATTTGTTTCGCAGGTCGGTCAATTCCAATGTCTGTCACCGCATACAGTGTCGAGCGGTAGCCGATCGTCGTCACATTACCAGAAAGTGGAATAGCCCCTTGGCCACGGGGTTCTCTGGCTCCGCCTGCCAACTTACGGCTTGGACACTTGCCATCCTGCGCCCTTTCCTCAACACCACAGCTCGCACATTCAGTGGCTCTGCGATCGCAGGCCTTAGGTAATCCACCGTAAGATTGATCGGCTTCGGACTCCGTTGTTCAAGGTCTTGCCAAACTGCTACGGATGCGACCACTTCCATAACGCTGGCAATGATGCCGCCATGGTAGTAGTTCATGACAGGATTGCCTATGTAGTTTTCAGAAAAAGGCATCCGACCGGAGACTTGTCTGTCCTCGATGTCCACGATGGTGAAGTCAAGAAACCTGAAGAAGGGCCTTGTCATCAGTAGTGCAGTTGTCTCCTCGGGAGTCATGCTGGGTCCCGCGGTTTCTGGTCATCGAAAAAGCTTTTCTCGCCTCGTGTCAAAGCGAAGGTAGCAGCGCCCCGTGCAACTTCGTCGCCCTTGTCATCATCAAACCAAATGACGCCGGAGTTGAAAGCAATATGGCGAGTCTGGTGGTAGCATTTGGCGCGCACCAGCACATCAGCGCGCGATTGTGCTGGCCTGAGGTAATCCACGCGCAAGTCAAGCGTGGCCATGGTACTGATGTCGTCGACTTCAATGAAATTGACGATTCCAAATACGCTATCCAGTAGCGCAGTCAGTACTCCGCCATGGAGAAGGGTCGGCGGCTCGTCAATACAGAAAATGGGGTTAAACGGCATGCGGACTGTCACGCCGTCAGGCCCGAGCCCCTCGATCCGAAGGTTCATCTGAGTAATGAGACCTTTTGCCCTCGTGATCCAGAGAGTGCTTATTTGCTCAAAGCGTTGCTGATCTTTGAGGAGCATCGGTTCGAACCTAGATGATGATTGCAGGAGGGACTTGGCGGAGATTTTCGGTTACTTGGGCAACTTCTAGGGAAAGGCGGCGTGGTACGACCCGCATGGTAAGGGTGGCAAGAAATCAGCCGTGTCGTCGATCGCCGCGTTCGCGGTTAACAAACATTTCGGTGTTGATCATGTCGCGCGCGTCGTGTGCGAGGTGGAGGGTTTCCCCACCGTCCACGTACCAATCTTCACCGGTGATGAATTTGCCCAGCTTTGACGCAAGAAAGATAATCGCGCCAGCGACATCCTCAGGGCCGCCCATGCGGTTCAGAACGGAACGGTTGAGTTCACTCCATCTCTGCGGGGGAATCGGATAGCGTCCGAGCGCCTCCGTCTTGACGGTGCCGGGTGCTACGCAATTGAGCCTGATTCCATATTGTGCCCACTCGGCGGCGAGGGTCTTCATTAATCCGGTCACGCCCGCGCGTGCAGCGGCGGTGTGAGCGAAGCCGGTTAAGGCGGTGCGGCTCACCGCCGTCACAAAGACGATGGAGCCGCCATGGTCGAACATGAAGTGATCGGCGACGGCCCTCGTCATCTGCCGTGATCCAATTAGATTGTTACGAATTACGGCCTCAAAACCTTTATTGGTAATATCGCGTGCGGCGGCGACATACTGCCCACCCGCGTTGTTGACCAACACATCCAAGTGCCCGTAGTCCTCCTTGATGCGGCGCATCGCAGAAGCAACACTTCCTTCATCTCGGATGTCGCCCGAAATCACTAATGCTTCGCCGCCATGAGATCTAATCATCTCAGCGGTTTGCCGCAGCGGCCCCTCTTGGCGAGCGAAAAGCACGACTTTTGCTCCGCAGCGTGCCATTTCGATCGCGGTTGCGCGGCCCATACCAGAGCCGCTGCCGGTGACGAGCGCGACTTGATCAATCATTAGGCTAGGGGCGAATCGACCCCCGATTTCCTCGTTCATTTCCGATCTCCAACATCGGTCAGGACGACTTCCATGCGATGGCCAACTGGCCCATTTCCTGCCGCTCCGCGACTGGCCGCAGAGATCAGCCTATCCGAGGCATTGACCAAAATCAAACATATGTTAGAAAAAATTAGCGGGTCTGGATCGGTCCCACGACGGTGGACCGCTAGAAAATTTGAGATGAACGAATGAGGCGACTTTCTTCATCGATCAACATCACTTCCGAACGTTTTGTTCGCAACCGCGAAGCGCAGAACGCGCGCACAGCGCTTCTGCGCGAGCGTATGGCGGAGGCAACACGAGGTGGTCGTATCGATATGGTCGAGCGGCATCGCGCTCGCGGTAAGTTGCCGGTCCGTGAGCGTATCGACTTGCTTGTCGATCCCGGAACGGCATTTCTTGAGCTTTCCAGCCTCGCCGCATGGGGACAGTATGGGGGAGAGGTTCCGGGTGCCGGTATCGTCACTGGCATTGGGATCGTCTGTGGGTTGCCCTGCATGGTCATCGCGAACGATGCGACGATCAAAGGCGGATCATTCTATCACGAGACGGTGCAGAAACATATTCGCGCCCAGGAGATTGCCGAGCAGAATCGATTGCCGTGCCTTTATCTGGTTGATTGCGGAGGCGCCTATCTGCCCGAGCAAGACCGCGTGTTTCCCGGTGGTCGCGATTTCGGTAATGCCTTTTATCGGCAATGCAATATGTCAGCGTCGGGGCTGCCGCAGATATCCGCCGTATTTGGCGGTTGCACTGCTGGTGGAGCTTATATTCCCGCTCTTTCTGACGAAGTTATAATGGTGCGGGGCAATGCACGCATTCATTTGGGCGGGCCGTCGATCGTCAAGGTCGCGATCGGTGAGCAAGTCGATGGCGAAACTCTCGGTGGAGCCGAGATGCACACTCGCGTCTCCGGAGTAAGCGATCATCTTGCGGACGACGAGTATCACGCCCTCACGCTCATGCGCGATATCGTCGCTAGTTCGGGCCAGAAACGCACAACCGCGCCTGCAGACCGGCCGCGGCCTCCACTGTACGATCCCGAGCAGCTTCTAGGCGTCGTGAGTGCGGATCGCAGGGAGCCTTATGACGTGCGCGAGCTCCTGCTGCGTATCATCGATGCCGGCGAATTCAACGAGTTCAAGCCCGATTGGGGGGGCACATTGGTATGCGGCATCGCACGCATTCACGGCTATCAAGTCGGCATCTTGGGCAACAACGGTGCACTTCTATCAGAGTCTTCGCTCAAAGGTGCGCAGTTCGTTTCGATGTGCGACCAAAGAAGTCTGCCACTTCTCTTCCTGCACAACGTCCCCGGCTTCATGGTCGGCACGGAGGCCGAGCGCGGCGGCATCGCCAAGAATAGCGCCAAGTTGGTCTATGCCTTGTCAATCGCCAAAGTTCCCAAACTTTCGCTGATCGTGGGCGGCTCCTACGGTGCGGGTAACTATGGAATGTGCGGTCGTGGATTTGCGCCGCGCTTCTTGTTCGCATGGCCGACGGCAGAAGTTTCCACCATGTCAGCGGATATTGCAGCAAACGTGATGATGGAGTTGCGCCTACAAAAGGGAGGCGAACAGAACCAAATGCAGACGGAGTTAAAGGAGATAGAGCTCGCGGTGCGTGCACAATATGCGGAACAATCGAGTCCTTACTATGCAACGTCACGGCTATGGGACGATGGTCTGATTGAGCCAATTCAAACTCGCGACGTCCTCGGGCTGTGTCTCGGCATCGTAACGTCGGTGCCCGAGGCCGGGCGCCACACGCCCGTTTTTCGAATGTGAGGGTTGCTACCATGACCCTAGGCATGGAAAAGACCATCAGCGTCGACGTGAATGCCTTGGGGGTGGCGACCCTGACGCTCAACCGTGCAGAAAAGCACAATGCGATCAATGGAGAGCTGATCGCTGACCTGGGTGCAGCAGTTCAGTCTCTGGCGGGCGACCCAGCCGTTCGTGTCGTAGTGTTGACGGGGGCTGGCAACAGCTTTTGCGCGGGAGGCGACTTCAATTGGTTCGCGTCGAATGTGGAAAAGACTCGTGCTGAGCGAGTGGCAGAGAGCGCGTCGTTGGCCCATTTGCTGCGTGGGCTCGATAGCTTGCCCAAGCCGTTGATTGGACGGATCAATGGTCCGGCCTATGGCGGTGGCGTCGGCCTGATTTCAGTGTGCGACTATACGATCGGAGTCGAAGGTTCAAAATTCGGACTTACGGAGGTCCGACTGGGTCTGCTGCCCGCCACTATCTCACCCTACGTCGTCGCAAGGATCGGAGCGGCCGCCTCGCGCGAGACGATGCTCTCGGGGGCGCTGTTCGATTGTGCGCGTGCCAGGCGCATCGGCCTTTTGACAGAGGTCGTGGCTCCCGGAGAGCTAGACAATGCGGTTGAGCGCATTGTCAATGCACATCTTCAGGCCGCTCCGGGTGCAGTAGCGGACACCAAGCGGCTCATTGCGTATGTCGCGCGTCACGAACTCGATGCCAACATGATCTACACCGCTGACCGACTGGCCGACGCCTGGGAGACTGAAGAGGGAGTTGAAGGCATCAGTTGTTTTTTGAATAGGGGCACACCCTCATGGCGCGTGAAATGAGTTTCAAGCGCGTTCTCATTGCCAATCGAGGCGAGATTGCGCGTCGCATCCATCGCGCCTGTACCAAGCTTGGACTTGAAAGTGTTGCTACGTTTTCCGAGGCCGACCGGAACGCCCCTTTCGTCGCCGAAGCCAATCACGCTATCTGCATTGGCCCGCCCGCACCTTTGCGGAGTTATCTGAACGTCGACGCGATCTTGGAGGCCGCGCAAGTCGTGGGAGCCGACGCGGTACATCCAGGCTATGGTTTCTTGTCGGAAAGCGCCGAATTTGCTCACCGCGTGACCGAGGCCGGGCTCGTCTTCGTCGGTCCGTCACCCGAGGCAATAACGCGGATGGGTTCGAAGATCGAAGCCAAGGCAGTCGCGGAGGCGGCTGGCGTGCCAGTTCTGCCCGGTTATCGCGGTGCAGATCAATCAGAAGCGCGACTGCTTTCAGAAGCCGAGGGCCTCGGCGTGCCATTTATCGTCAAAGCCAGCGCCGGCGGCGGTGGGCGGGGAATGCGGCTTGTCACGCAGCTTGGGGAGGCGATCGACGCGATCCGCGAAGCCAGAGCCGAAGCGCGCGCTGCCTTTGGCGATGCGACCGTATTTCTTGAGCGTTATGCTCCCCGCGCGCGACACGTCGAAGTACAGATCCTGGGGGACAGTTACGGTAATATCGTGCACCTGTGGGATCGCGATTGCTCGCTCCAACGCAACCACCAGAAGCTTGTCGAAGAAGCGCCGGCTCCCGGCCTGCCGGCGCCGCTGCGCGAGAAGATGCTCGATGCCGCTGTAAGCCTCGCCCGCGCTATTGGTTACAGCTCGGCTGGCACTGTGGAATACCTTTACGATTTTGAACGCGGGGACTTCTATTTCCTGGAAATGAATACCCGGCTTCAAGTCGAACATCCCGTCACCGAGGCGATCACCGGCATCGATCTCGTCGAATGGCAACTGCGAGTCGCGCGCGGCGAGGAATTGCCCTTCGCCCAGCGCGACATCGGCTGTTCTGGTCATGCAATCGAGATTCGCCTCGCAGCTGAAAACCCGAGCGACCGATTCCGTCCCGAAACGGGCACAATTACTCTCTGGGAGCCTCCGGTGGCGCCAGGTCTCCGGCTCGACTCGGGAGTCGAAACAGGCAGTGTTGTAAGCCATCATTATGATTCGATGGTCGCCAAGCTCATTGCGAAGGCAGACGATCGTGAAGGTGCGATCCGCAAGGCGGTTGCGGCGCTCGACGGTTTTTTAATCGGGGGCGTAGGCATGAATATCGCCTATCAGCGTGCACTTCTCATTCATCCAGATTTCGCCGCGCTGCGCCACCACACTGCAGCGCTCGAACAGCTTTTTCCCGGTGGATGGAAGGCGCCAGAGGTCGACAAGGAAAGCCAAGCACTGGCTGTGTTGGCGCTGCACCAACATTTGGCCAGGGCCGAGCAAATCGACCCGTGGCACTCCTTGGGGGGATGGCGTGTAACCGATCTAGCGGGCCGCCCCGGCGCGGCACGCTATTTTTTGGTGGGTGACCAGGTCGAAGAGCTCTTGGTGGTCGGGCAGAAGCTTCAGATGGAAGTGCGCTTCAAAGAGATGACGCCGATCTCGGTCGAAGACGTCCAATTCCGCGACGGACGGTTGACCGGGCGCGTTGCCGGCCGACCGTTTGCCCGCATCGTGCGCTTGGAACGCGGCGACATGAACTGGCGCATTCATCTTTCGGGCCGCGATGGCGTGCTGCAGGTGCACATACTCACACTAGACGATCTTCATGGTGGCGATGCCGGTGCTGCTTCAGCTGACGCAGACACTCTGAAAGCTCCAATGCCCGGCACCGTCGTCGAGCTCAGTACCAGACGAGGCGACCTGGTCGAACAAGGTCAGACATTGGTCGTGCTCGAGGCAATGAAGCTATTGCAAAACTTAACCGCACCCTTGAGCGGCACCGTAGAAGAGATTTTTTGCTCGACGGGCGACACCGTGTCTAGCGGTGCCTCCCTTGTCCGATTAGCACGGAAGGAAGAAATATGAATACCGGTCATGAGCAAACGAAATCGACCGCTTTTCCGTTCGACGAAGACATAGAAATGATCCGCGTTCAGCTGCGGCGGTTCATCGAGACCGAAGTCATTCCGGCGGCCGACGCGTGGGAGGAAAAAGGCGTGGTACCTCGCGAAGTCCTGCGCGATATGGGTAAGCTTGGCGTGTTGGGAATGCGCTACGATCTCGAATATGGCGGTGCCGAGCTCGACACGATGGCGAGCGTGATGCTGGCCGAGGAACTGGGGCGCTCCACCTTCGGTGGATTTTCGGCGACGGTTCTGGTCCATACCGACATGGCGTCGCCACATTTGGAGAATGCCGGGACGCCCGAGCAAAAGGCGCGTTGGATGCCCGCTATCACCAGCGGTGAGAAGGTAGCCGCGGTGGCCGTCACCGAGCCGGACGCGGGATCGGACGTCGCGGGTATGCGTACTCGTGCGGTGAAAAAGGGATCCGATTGGGTGTTGAACGGCACCAAGATGTTCATCACCAACGGCGTGTACGCCGATCTGTATTTTGTGGCCGCCAAGACTGATCAGGAGGCGAAGGGCTCCCGCGGGATCACAATGTTCGCCGTCGAGAAAGGCGCACCCGGCTTTTCGGTAAGTCGAGCGCTGAAGAAAACGGGATGGCTGTGTTCGGACACAGCCGAACTGGTTTTCGAGAATGTTCACGTGCCCGCTGAAAACGTGCTCGGTGAAGTCAATCGAGGTTTCTATGCAGTGATGAAAAATTTCCAAAACGAAAGGATTGTGCTGGGCACACTAGCGGTTGCCGAAGCGCAGACAGCTCTGAACTTGACAGTTGCTTACGTTAAGCAACGGAAGGCGTTCGGCGGCGTGCTGTGGGACAAGCAGGCTGTCCGCCAACGCCTGGCTAATTGCCAGGCCCAGATCGAAGCGGGGCGTCAATTAGCTTATCACGCTGCCCGACTGGACTGCGAAGGTCATGACTGTGTGCGGGAAGTTTCAATGGTCAAGGCGTACTGCGGTGAGCTGGTGAATCGGGTTCTCTACGACTGCATTCAATTCCACGGGGGGATGGGTTACATGCGCGAGATGGCGGTAGAGCGGATGTCGCGCGACGCCCGAATTCATGCCATTGGAGGCGGTGCAAGCGAGGTCATGCTGGAAGAGGTTGCTAAACGAATGTAGTCATTTGACCCCCGCGCTTGCGATAGCTTGGAATCCTCGATAATTATGAAATGCGGATGCGGAAGAAAACTCGATCCGATCATGCGCAGCTTATCGCGCGTGCCGGACTCCCAAACCAGAGCCAGCTTGAGCCGTTGCGGTGTGGCAGCGGTAAACGGGCGGCCGTTAAGCTTTCCTGCCCTCATCCCGCCTGACGATGCGGGTAGGCTGACCATGGCCGCCGATCAGCAGAAACTCTTGCGCGCCATATCCCGCTTCCATCGGAATACGCAGAATTCTCCCCTCGTCGGTCGTGCGAGGCTCGGGCCTGACCGTCACCACTCTCGCATCACGCCCAGCCGCGATCGCTTCTGCGACAGTTCGATGGCGGCCGACCTTTTCAAGGTTCAATTGCGTCGGGAACAGCACAGTCCGCCGGCCCGCGTCGGCCTCGCTACACGCATGGGCGGGCGTGAGCCAGATGGAATCGACTGATTCTCGTCCATCATGCCGCAGGACATGATCAAGCGGTGCTTCGGCGAGGAAGAAGTGTGTGTCAAAACGCTTAGGCATGTGCGGTGGCGTAATCCAATGGGCGAAATGCACCAGCCGGTCGAAGGCAGCCACCAAACCTTCACGTTCAATCATGTCGGCGAATCCGACCGCCCCCCTCTCGATTGCCTGCCGATAACGCCTGCCCAGCGCCTCGGCGCGCGCGCCCTCGATGAGCGGGCCGCGGGTCGTCCCACGTGCGAAAAGGACACCGCATTCCTCGAAAGCCTCGCGCGCCGCCGCCGCCATGAGGCACAACATCTCGTCGCTCGCCCAGTCTACACCCACTGCTAGATTGCGCCATCGCGGATCAAAATCGGCGGGATCGACGGAGCCACCAGGGAATACCAAAGCCCCTGATGCGAATTCGATCTCATGATGGCGGACGACCATGAATAGCTCCAATCCGTCCGTGCCGTCACGCGCGAGCATGAGTGTCGCGGCGATTCGTGGTTGTGCGGGCTCGGTCATGCGAAGACTCCGCAGATGATGCCAAAGTGATTATTCATGGTCGACCGTAGGTGCGATCGCAGCACTTCGTCGGCAGCCGCAGCGGAGAGCGGCGAGGTGGCGTATCGCCAGCACTGATGAATCGTAAAGAAAAATGCGAGAGGGACCGGGGGCGCCCCATCTCGAGACTTACACAGTCTTGAATTCATTTGCTCACTCTTTCCGTTATGCGCGCCGGCTTGCCGTTCATGCCAAGATGAGCTCGCTATATCCGCCCTCGGCGACCGCATTGGCCTTCTTGCGAAAGGCCGGCGCACTACCGCTGTAGCGGGCTACAACCCGCTTTTGCTTGCCCTCGATATTCTGGTTAATGCCGGTCATCCAGCTATCCACCTCGTTGGACAGCAAGCCCTCTCCGGTCTTCAGCACGAAATTTGTCCATTCCTCGACCGCTTCGTCGCGGGGAACCGCGAAAGTATAGCCGTGCTCGCGGAGAAACCGGATTAGCTCGGCTACCCAAAGAACATTGTACTCGGCCGAGCGGGGAATGTTGCCGAGGGCAGAATGCGGTCCGATGCACATGAACATATTCGGGAATTCCGCCACCATCATTCCAAGGAAGGTCTCAAGCGCCTGTCGCCATTTCTCCTTGAGCCTCCTGCCGCCGAGACCACAGATATCGATGCGGTCAAAACTGCCTGTGATCGCATCGAAGCCGGTCGCATATACGATCATATCGAAAGCCAAGCTACGGTCCGCGAGTTCGATCCCCGTCGGCGTGATGCGTCGGATCGGGTTATGGAGAATGCTGATCAGTTCCACGTTTGCGCGGTTGAAAACCTCGTAATAGCCGGATTCCTGTGGTACCCGTCGCGTTCCGAACCCGTGATCCTTGGGGATCAGCAGGTCGGCGACTTTGGGATCATGCACGCGTTCACGGATTTTTCTGGCGACGAATTTTGACACTTCCTCGTTCGCGCGGCGGTCGGTCATCATATCCTTGAAGCCGCCGACCCACATCGAAAATCCGGGCGTCTGATATTGCTTCTCCCAAAACGCCTCCCGCTCCTCGGGTGACAGCTCGAATGTGGTGCGGCCATCCGGGGTATGAAGAAATCCAGCCGAAGTCTGGTCGCATAACGAGAACATCTCGGGGTACCATGCGCGCAACCGCCGCATCTCCTCTCGCGAGATCGGCCGGTTGTGCAGCGGCTTGCACCAGTTGGGACGACGCTGGAACACCGTCAGCGTCTTGGCGGTCTTGGCGATCTCGGTGATCACCTGCACGCCACTCGCCCCGCTCCCGATCACCGCGACGCGCTTGCCCTCGAATGTCACCGAATGTTTTGGCCACAATCCTGTGTGGTAGGCCTCGCCGGCAAAACTCTCTCGCCCGGGCACATTCGGATAGGTCGGGGCCGAGAGCGGGCCGACCGCCGTGACTAAGAAGCGGCAGCTGTGGCGCGAACCGTCCTCGAGGATCACATTCCATAAGCGACTGTCCTCCCGGTAATGGCACGCGGCCACCTTGCTCGAGAAGCTGATGCTGCGGCGCAGGTCGAGCTTGTCCGCCATATAGTTCAAATAGCGCTCGGTCTCCGGCTGGCCGGCGAAGTGCTCGCTCCAGTCCCACTCGTCCAAAAGTTCTTGGCTGAACGAGTAAGCGTAGGAGTAGCTTTCACTATCGAAGCGCGCACCTGGATAACGGTTCCAGTACCATGTACCGCCGACGCCGGTGCCCATTTCGAACAACTTGACGTTCATCCCGAGCCGGTCGCGCAGGCAATGTAGCTGATACAGTCCGGACAGGCCGGCACCAACGATGATGGTGTCCCAGTCCAGAGCCGCTACGGGTTCGGGACGGGACAGGCTGGGGATCGTCTCGGCTTCCATCTGTGCGCTCCGGTATTTTTTTGCCGGAACCTGACGCGATCTGCCTCAGGGCGATGATCGCCGGATTCCGTCTTGACGAACGCCGACATCTCCGCCTCTGGTGGATAACCTCGATCCTGCCGCCCGAGATTGACCTCTTGCGAGATGGCATGCGCGTGCCGTCCTAGAACCGCCTTTCATTTTCTTGACATCGATCGTGAAAGGTAACACTGTTGACCGAACAAACGTTAGAAATTTTGTGGAGCAAAGTCAAACTTCTGAAGTTTGATGTCGCCAAATCAGTGTTGCCGAAACGCGTACTGTCAGTGCGGCTGGCGCACTTCTGGCGAGTGAGAGAGGTTCCGATGTTGGCGTGTGCTCCCGGTAGGTTGTTCATTCGGCCCTAACCGAGGAAGCTGAGGTTTCGTCCGATTTCAATGAAGGATCGAGTAGACCGCTCCAAGAATGCAACTCTGACACCGAAGGGGCGAGAGGACATGATGCGAAGTGGGAGCCTGTTGCCCGTTTGTGGGGCCGCGCGAAGCCGTGTCGGTCATGGAGAAACCCAAATCGTGGGGAAATCTTATCAGTTCCCAGTATTTGAGTTGATCCTGAGACAGCGCCGTCGTTCGTGGAGATGGGGCGTCTGCATGGCCGGAGGTGACATCGTCATGCAGGGTCGGGAAAACAGTCGGCCAGCTGCCAGATACGCGGCGGAGCGGGCGCTCTTTTTGTTGCTGTTGTCCGCCGCCTTGAGCACACGCTGTCGCAAACTCGCCGAAGAGTAACCCACAAAGCGGCCCTCAGGGCAACCACTTCGAAAAACCGCACTGCTGGTGGGCACCCTTCCGCGAAAGGTCTCACACTCGCGTCGTCCACCCGGCGCGCGCGCGGCGACCAGCGTGATTTCCGCGCCCATCGCGCGACTAGCGGCGCACAGACCTGATTGACCACGACGTGGCGACCCTCGTCGACTTGCCGGAGAGGGCGCTTGAGAAGGCGATGCAACAATCGACCGACGTTCTCGACAAGTCGATAGCGCGTCGGCAAGCTTGAGATAGTCGATGGAATGCCATCATGACATCATTGAGTCGCGTGGCCTGGTTGATGAGGCTGATCGGAATGCCGCCCGGGATGGTCGCCTCTGAGGAAACGTTCAACATCGCGTGGCGTTGGACAGAGGCCTGCGCCCAGAGTCAGTCAACACCTAGGACAAGCCCGGCTTCATGCGGAACGCCGTTATGGCGCCGTTCCACAATGATATAATCCGGGTGGTGGGATCAGAACGACGAGAAACGCGCCGAGAAAGAAACCTACTTTTCCCTACCGAGGAAGAGCGACAGCTGCACTTTCCTGGAGACGAACCGCCCTTGCAGCATTTTCTAACACATGTTAGATATGATCAAGCCCGACATAAGGGATCGGGGAGGGAGGAAATGGATAGTTCACCGCGAGGGCCATTCGGGTTCTCGGAATCCGAGTTGCGCAATTGCGCGACGGTTTTCAGGCCCGATCTTTTCAAAGGAAAAACCGTCGTCGTTTCTGGCGCTGGCAGCGGCTTGGGACGGGCAATCGCTTCGCTCTTCGCGCGGCTTGGCGCATCATTGGCGATTTGCGGCCGCAATGAAGAAAAACTGAAAAGCGCTGCGGACCATTTGCGCGGCTTCGGCGGCGATGTCCTGAGCCAGCGGATGAGCATACGCGATCCCGAGCAGGTAGCTGCTTTCATGAGTGCGGTGTACGAGCGCTTCGGGCGGCTGGATATTCTAGTCAACAACGCTGGTGGTCAATTTCCGCAGCCGGCGCTCGACTACTCGCCCAAGGGTTGGAATGCAGTAATCGATACCAATCTTAATGGGACATGGTGGATGATGCAGGCTGCAGCGAAGAGATGGGTCGCGGCAAAACAGCCTGGCAATATAGTAAGCATCGTTGCCGACATCTGGCGCGGCTTACCCGGCATTGCGCACTCCTGCGCAGCTCGCGCCGGCGTGATCTATCTGTCCAAATCAGTGGCGGTGGAATGGGCGCCGTACAACATCAGGGTCAATTGCGTCGCGCCTGGATGCTGCAAAAGCAACGGATTCGGCAACTATCCGCCAGAAGGCGCGGCCACTTTTGAGGAAGCAAATCCGATGCGCCGGTCAGGTGACGAGTGGGACGTTGCCGAGGCCGTTGTTTATCTGGCTGCACCCTCGGGCAAGTTCATCACCGGCGAAATTCTGACGGTCGACGGCGGTCAGCAAATGTGGGGTGATCCGTGGCCGACGGGGCGTCCAGATTACTTCAGAATAGGCTAATCAGGTTTGCGAGCCGCTAATGCGGATCGAAAGGGTATGACGGAAAAGTGCATGGCAAAAGAGTTCTGCGAAGCGGTGCCGATCCTACAATGTACCGGCGTTGAACGTCGCTTCGGCGGTCTAATTGCTGTGACCGGAGTCGATTTGAGCGTTTATCGCGGCGAGATCTTCGGTCTTGTCGGGCCAAACGGTAGCGGCAAGACCACGCTGACAAACGCCATAACCGGCTTTTATCCGCCCAACAAGGGGACGATCAAGCTAGACGGCAAGGACATTACAGGCACGGCGCCCCACAAGGTGGCCGGATTGGGCGTCGCTCGCACATTTCAGAATCTGGCTCTGTTCAATGGCATGAGTGTGCTCGACAACATCTTGCTTGGCCGACACGTCCACATGCGCCCCGGCGTGATTCGCACGGCGCTCTATTGGTGGTTGGCGCGTCCGGATGAAATGCGAAACCGTGAAATCGTGGAGGAGGTGGTTGAGTTTTTGCAACTCGAAAGCGTCCGTGATGACCTTGTCGATGGCATTCCGATCGGAATGAAGAAGCGTGTCGAGCTTGCACGCGCGTTGGTGGCGGAGCCGCGCCTTCTGATCCTCGATGAGCCGATGGCTGGAATGAACCAGGAGGAGAAGGAGTATATGGCAAGGTTCATTCTCGATGCGCGCGCGGAGCGCGGCGTGAGCGTTTTGTTGATCGAACACAGCATGGATGTGATTACCGGCATATGTGATCGCGTGCTGGCATTGAACTACGGAGAAATGATCGCAACGGGCAAACCAAGGGAGGTTGTCAAGGATCAGCGAGTCATCGAAGCCTATATTGGTGTCGGTCATGCGGCATGAAAAAGTGATGGGTATGCAAGCAAGTGCCGCAGACGATACCTTGGCGCGCCTTCTAGCTTACAACGCCGCCCAGCATGGCGATAAGATCGCGATGCGGGAAAAGGATCGCGGCATTTGGAAGGAGATGACATGGTCCGAGTATTTCGGTGAGGTGCTGGTTTGCGCGGCTGGTTTGGACGCTCTCGGAGTTCGGTCGGGCGACGCCGTCATGATCCTTGGCGACAACCGCGCGCGCCTTTATGCGGGCATGACGGCATCGTCGATGCTGGGAGCATATGCGATGCCAGCCTATCCGGGGACGACACTGGACGAATTGCGCCACTTCGTCGGTGAAGTGAAGGTTGTGGCGGCGCTCGCGGAAGACCAGGAGCAGGTCGACAAATTTCTCGATTTGCGGGAGGATGGCAGCGCGATCCAATATATCGTCTACGAGGACAAGAGGGGCCTTAACACTTATGACGCGCCGGGGCTCCTGTCGTGGGAGGACTTTCAGGACAAAGGTAGGACAAATCTCAAGTCAAATCCGGAGCTGCGGGATGGCTTAGTCGATCGTGCTATGCCGGACGATCCTGCGATATTCCTGCATTCGTCGGGCACGACCGGTAAACCAAAGGGGGTCGTGCTCAGCCACAGAAATGTCGTCGCCGCAGCTCGCAATGCCCATGCGGGCGGGGCGTTCTGCCACGGTGAAGAGGTTCTCGCCTATTTGCCGATGGCATGGGTCGGAGATTTTGCCCTGACGGTTGCTGCCGCAATCGCTTTTCGCTTTACCGTCAATGTACCGGAAAGGCAGGAAACGGTTTTGCGTGACATGCGCGAGATCGCGCCCAGCCTTTATCTAGCTGCTCCGCGCAGCTGGGACAACTTACTAACCTCCATTCAGGTGGGAATCGAGAACTCCACTCCGTTGAAGAAATGGCTCTACCACTTTTTTACGGACAGAGCGGTTGCCTCGGAAAGGCGAAAGCTCGATGGGAAAAAGCCTGGCCGTCTGGAATGGCTGGCCCGGTTGCTGGGCGAGCGCATTGTCTTCGGGCCCGTGAAAGATTTGTACGGTCTCAGCAGATTGAAGAGCGCGTTCACGGGTGGCGAAGCCATTGGGGAGGATACGTTTGTTTTCTACCGTGCGCTGGGGATCAAGTTGCGACAGCTTTATGGCCAGACCGAAAATGCAGCCTTCAATGCCATTCAGGCGCCCGATGAAGTCAAGCTACATACCGTAGGCCGACCGCTTCCTGGCGTTCAGGTAAAGGTGACGGACGCGGGTGAAATACTGCTTAAGGCAGAAAGCGTGTTTCGCGGGTACCACAACAATCCTTCGGCAACCACGGAAGCGCTCAAAGACGGTTGGCTGCACACCGGCGATGCCGGATATCTGGAGAACGACGGCCACCTCGTCGTGCTGGGACGCGTTTCCGAAGTTGTCCATACCAAAAACGGCGAACGCTACGTCCCGAATTACATCGAGAACCGGCTGAAGTTCAGCCCGTACATCAAAGACGCGGCCGTATTCGGAGCCGGCCGGGATGAATTGACGGCCATTGTTTGCATCGACCTGGAGGCAGCCGGGCATTGGGCCGAAACCAACGCCGTGCCCTATGTCTCATACGCGGACCTGTCGCAACGGTCGGAGATTTCCGAGTTGCTCCGCGATGCGTTTCACCGGGTCAACAAAGCGCTTCCAGAAGCGCTGAAACTGCATCGATTCGTCAGCCTCCACAAAGAATTCGATCCGGATGATGGTGAAATCACGCGCACCCGCAAGCTCCGCCGCGCAGTCGTCGAAGAGCGGTACGAGCCGGTTATTGCTGCGCTTTACGATGGATCGAAACAGATACATGTGAAAGCCGCGGTGAGGTACGAGAGCGGCGATGTCGGCCTCGTGGAACGCACGCTGGCCATCCGGGAGGTCTGAATGGACATCGCATTTCTCAGCGAGCTTGGTGTAAATGGTGCATTGACCGGATTGCTCTACTCGCTTTTCGCACTTGGGCTTGTGCTGATCTACAAATCGTCGTCGGTTCCCAATCTTGCTCAGGGCGCATTGACGATGTTGGCCGCATACGCGGTGCTGGCCCTTTCCCGGCAGCTGGGGTTCCCATTGTGGCTGGCCATAGCTGCCGCAACGATCATCATGTTTCTGGCCGGCTTTGCCGTGGAGAAGGTGGCGCTGCGGCGGATGGCAGGGCGTCCGATCGTCATGATCCTGATGATGACGCTCGGTATCGATATCTTTATACGCGGTACGACCTTGGCTGTGTGGGGCGGCACCTCCCGTTCGATGGAGCTGGGCATCAGCTACGATCCTTTGTTTCTGGGGCCGCTACTGCTGAGCCGGATAAATCTGGCCGGAGCTGGCGTCGCGCTCGCACTCTTTGTGGGACTTTTCCTGTTCTTCCGAACGCGCCTTGGAATCCGATTACGTGCAATCTCGGACGATTATGTCGCTTCTTGGTCGATCGGGATCTCCGTCGAGCGCGGCGTAGCTTTGTCATGGGGTATGGCTTCCGTGATTGCGGTTGCGTCAGGTGTGATTTGGGGAGAGATCCAGGGCGTCGACCAATCGCTTTCGCAGCTTCTGCTGAAGGGACTTACAGTGGCCGTCCTGGGCGGTCTCGACAGCATTGCCGGCGCGGTTCTTGCCGGAATTTTCCTTGGGATCGTTGAGAACGTAGGCTCCTCCTATCTCGATTCAGTAGTTGGAGGAGGTAGCCGTGATCTGATCGTTGCTGCCGTGCTGATCTTCACCGTCGTGTTGCGTCCGCATGGACTCTTCGGCCGCCACGACATCGAAAGAGTGTGACGTATGTTCTATCCTCTCGCGGGTGTCCGTCATGGGAGCTACAAGTCGGACAGCAAGCTGTTCCCGGTGCCGACGGACCGGACCCTGCTTATTCTCCTTACTATTGTTGCCATCGCTGCACCGTTCCTTCTGAGTTCGTTGTATTTGAACAGCTACGTTCAACCGTGGCTGATCTGGACGGCGGCGGCTCTCGGTCTCAATCTAGTGACGGGTTGGGCAGGGCAACTGCATCTGGGATACGCTGCTACTATGGCGGTGGGAGCCTATGCGGCCGTACACGCGGCTAGGTTCGGCACTCCCTGGGAGCTCGCTCTTCTGATCGGCGGCCTTGCCGCATCGTTGATAGGAAGCCTGTTTGCCTTCGCGGCCCTGCGCGTGAAAGGGCTTTATCTTGCGATCGTCACGCTTGCCATGCAGTTCGTAATGGACTGGGTGCTAAACCATTCGCCCGCGATTTCTGGCGGCTCTCACGCCTCGCTTCAATCCCCTCGTTTTGCCCTCTTTGGGCAGGAAATCGCTTCAGACAAAGGACTATATTATGTGGCACTCGGATGGTGTGCGTTGGTTACCATTTTCATGATGAACACGCGCCGAACCGCTTTGGGACGGGCCTTGGTTGCAGTACGTGAAAAGGACTATGCGGCTGCAATCCTTGGCGTGAACAGCTTCTACTACAAGCTGATTGCCTTTTCGGCTTCCTCGTTCATCGGTGGGATCGGCGGAGCCATTCTCGTTGCGACGTTCTTTTTCCTGGCTGCGCCTGAGCAATTCTCGGTAAACGTTTCGATCCAGGTGCTTGCCATGATCATCGTCGGAGGGCTCGGCAGCATCATCGGCACGTATTTTGGAGTGGCGTTGATTCTCCTTATGCCAGGAATTGCGAACGAAATCCTTGCTAAGGCAGCGGGCCTGTTTGGACTTCAACTCGGCAATGAAACGCTCGCTCATATCCCGACGGCCGTCTACGGCGCTTTGATCATCATTTTTCTGCTGGTTGAGCCTTTAGGCCTCGGAAAGCTCTATGCGAACATCAGGGACTATTTCCTGGTCTGGCCCTTCGACCAGTTCAAGAAATAGGACCCGCCATGAATCCGCAAGAGATCCACAAAGATAGCCCGATACTGTCGATGAACAGTGTGGAGGTGCTTTACGATTCGGTCATGCTTGCCATCAAGGGAGTATCGATCGAGGTGCCGCACGGAGGGGTGGTTGCGCTTCTTGGATCCAACGGAGCCGGGAAGAGTACGACATTGAAAGCAATAAGTGGCCTTCTGGCCGCGGAACGCGGGAAGGTGAGCCGAGGTGAGATCCGCTTTGACGGCAAAGCAATTGGCGACCGTCCGCCTCAGGAGCGGGTCGATCTCGGGATTTGCCATGTGATCGAGGGACGTAGGGTTTTCGAACATCTGACGCCGGATGAGAACCTCGAAGCGGCGGCTCCAACGTCGATGTCGAGGGCGCGGGTCGCTTCGGATAAAGCGCGCATTTACGACTACTTTCCACGCCTGGCCGAGCGAAAGTCTGCGCTTGCCGGATATCTTTCGGGCGGTGAACAGCAAATGCTCGCAATCGGGCGGGCCTTGATGACGCAACCGCGTTTACTGATGCTGGACGAGCCTAGCTTGGGCCTAGCTCCGTTTCTGGTGGCCGAGATTTTCGAAATCATCAAACGCATTAATCGCGATCACGGCCTGTCCGTCCTGCTTGTCGAACAAAACGCGCTTGCGGCTCTCGATATCGTCTCGCATGGCTATCTGATCGAGAATGGGCGCGTTGTCATGCATGACACGGCGGAAAGGCTGAAGGCAAACTCCGATATTCAGGAGTTCTACCTGGGCGGTAGCGAAGCCAAGAGTTTTCACGACATCAAGCATTATCGCAGGCGCAAGCGCTGGCTCAGCTGATCAGGAACGTCCAGACCGGCATTTGTGAAGGGAGGAGAGCTCATCATGGGATTTTCGAGGTTGCTTGCAAGTGCGGCAATCGCCTGCGTCGTGGTGCTTTCGATAGCGCCTCAGGCCAGTGCCGTACAACCGCTCAAGCTTGGCGTTTGCTACGATTTGAGCAAGGCCTACACTTTCGCCACGCCCCAGGTATCGCAGGCGGCACAGGATCTGGTCGCGCTAACCAATCTCAAGGGTGGGATCGCCGGTGCTCCGATCGAAGTCATCGTGCGAGACCATGGCAATGAGCCGCAACGCGGCATCGAGTGCTACGAAAAGCTCAAACGAGAAGGTGTCTTCATCTTCGACACACTGTCGACCCCCGTTTCGCTCGCCGTGTTGCCGCGAGTTATGCAGGACAAGAACATCCTCATCCAGGCATTGGTCGGCCGCGGAGATGCCGTGGACGGCGCCGTGTTTGAGTGGGTTTTCCCGCTGGGGCCCACTTACTGGGGGCAGGTCGCCAACGATGTTGCCTACTTGAAACAGGTGCATGGCGGCGATCTGCGCGGGGTGAAAGTCGGATTCGTCTATCTCGACTATCCGTTCGGTCAGGAGCCGATTCCAATTCTCGAGACACTGGCCAAGGTGGAAGGCTTCGAGTTGAAGCTCTACCCGGTGCCGCTCCCTGGCAACGATCAGGCCGGCATCTGGACTCAAGTTCGCCGAGACCAGCCCGACCACATCATCAGCTGGCTGTTGGGAGGGGCGCATGTCGTGGCATCGAAGGAGATGAAGCGCAACGGCATCCCAATGGACAAGTATATCTCGGTCAATTGGCTGAACGAAGTGGATATTGCCAATATCGGCCCCGAGGCAGCCAAGGGGTTGAAGCGGGGCACCAACGTTGCAGGTGGGCAGGATGTTCCGCTGATCCAGGAGATCATCGCTGAGCTTTACAAGAAGGGCAAAGGCAGCGGGCCGGAGAAAAACCTCAAGGATGTCTACTACAACACTGGACTGGCCATGTACTCCATGATCCTCGAAGGCGCTCGCCAAGCTGCCAAGTTGCAGGGCGATCCGATCACTGCCGCGGCAATGCGTGAAGGGCTCCAACACATCACAAACTATGATGCCAACGGGCTGATGGCACCGGTAACGGTGACATCGAACGATCATGGTGGCGGCGGCAAGACCCGCATCGAGATGTGGGATGGTCAGAGATGGGTGCCGCAGACAGAATGGAGGGCGGCCTATACGGATCTGATCTGGGAAGTGGTGAGGAAGAGTTCCTCCAAATATCGAAACTAGCCTTTGAGGGCTCCGCTCGGCGCAGCGCCGGTGCAAGGCTTTGCGGATAGCGGAGATGTAGGATTGGAAATTTGGGACTAACAGACGGGAGATGAGAATGTCGGTCGAAAAAGCAATAAAATGGCTCGTGGTCGCCGCTGCCATCAGCGTCGCAGGATGCGCGCAGGCTTTAGCTCAGGAGACCTTGAAATTCGGTGCGTGCTTTGATCTCAGTAAATCCTATACCTTCATCTCACCGCAGGTGGCGCAAGCCGCGCAGGATCTTGCCGCGCTTACGAACATGAAGGGCGGCATCGATGGGCACAAGATCGAGATCGTGGTTCAGGACCACGGCAATGAGCCCCAGCGCGGCATTGAATGCTACGAAAAGCTTAAGCGTGAAGGCGTCTTCGTCTTTAACATGCTGTCGACCCCCGTGTCGATCGCGGTGCTGCCGCGGATCATGAAGGAGAAGAATGTCCTTATCCAGTCGTTGGTCGGGCGCGGTGACGCCATCGACGGTTCGATCTTCACTCAGATCTTTCCAGTGGGTGCAACTTATTGGGGGCAGGCTGCCAACGATATCGCCTATATCAAACAACTGCGCGGCGGCGACATGAAAGGGGCCAAGATCGGATTTATCTATCTCGACTATCCTTTTGGTCAGGAGCCGATCGGTATCCTCAAGACTCTCGCCGAACGCGAGGGCTTTGAACTAAAGCTTTATCCTGTACCTTTGCCCGGCAGCGATCAGACCAGCGTTTGGACACAGGTGCGACGCGACCAGCCTGATTTCATGATCAGCTGGCTGCTGGCCGGAGGACATGTCGTGGCAGCCAAAGAAATGAAGCGCAACGGCTATCCGATCGAAAAGTACATTTCGGTCAACTGGCTTAACGAGGTGGATATTGCCAATATTGGTCCCGAGGCTGCCAAGGGGATCAAGCGTGGAACAAACGTCGTCGGTGGTCAGGATGTTCCGATCATCAGGGAGATGACGGCAGAGCTTTATGCCAAAGGCAAAGGCAGCGGGCCCGAGAAAAACCTGAAGGACGTGTATTACAATACCGGTTTAGCTATCTATTCGGTCGCTTTCGAGGCTACCCGCAACGCCATCAAACAGGCGGGTTGGCCGGTGACCGCAGCCTCGATGAAGGGCGGATATGAGAGCATAAAGGACTTCGACGCCAATGGCCTGCTTGCCCCCGTGACTGTAACGGCGGCAGACCATGGCGGCGGGGGCAAGACGCGGATCGAAATGTGGGACGGCCAGAAGTGGGTGCCGCAGACTGCTTGGTTATCAGCCTATCAGGACCTGATCTGGCAGATCGTGAAGACGAGTTCATCTGGATTCAAGGTCGAGTAATTCAGGCACCCAACGAGTTAATAGCATACGCGTCGGCGGGTGCAATCCGGCTCGGCGGCGGGCAATGCATCCGTCGCCGAGCCGCCAATCTTCAGCGCGAAAGCCAGTGAACTCCATGGTTGATAGTCCAATCCAAGTCAGCGTCGATGAGGGTATTGCTACCGTTTTTATCAATCGTCCTGAGCGCAAGAACGCTCTATCTGTGGCGGCCGCCAATGGACTGGCCGACGCGTGGGATCAGATCGAAGCGGATGCCAAGATCCGAGTGGTAATTCTAACCTCTGCCGATTGTGGCGTCTTCAGCGCAGGGCTTGACCTCAAGGAGGCGGCCGAGATCGCTCGCAATGAGCACGTCGATATCCTCTCCAAAATGCGCGATCCTTTCCACGAGCGCATGCGCGCCTGCTCGAAGCCGATCGTTGCCGCGATGACCGGCTCGCTCATGGCGGGAGGGATGATGCTGTCGCTCATGTGCGATCTGCGCGTGGGTCTCAAGAGAACCAAAGTCGGGATCACGGAGGTCAAGATCGGTCGCGGCTCGCCGTGGGCCGCTCCGGCCCTCTATATGCTCCCTCAGGCGATCCTTATGGAGATCGTTCTGACCGGCGATCTCATGCCAATTGAACGGCTGCACGATTACGGCTTCACCAATTATCTTGAAGATACACCCGACGCAGTGCGGTCTCGTGCGATGGATCTGGCACGACGGATTGCCGCCGGCGCGCCGTTGTCCGTAATTGCGGCCAAGGCCAGTGTTCGCGCGACAATGGATCTCGGATGCCGCGCCGGGCTGGTAGAAGGCGCTCGCCTTCACGAGGTCGTTTATGCCAGCCGAGACGCAATTGAAGGCCCCAGAGCTTTCGCCGAAAAGCGCAAGCCGGTCTGGCAGGGCAGGTAGGGCCGCCACGATCGAACGGCGCTGTCGGGAGTTCAGAACGCACGGTTTCAGCAACTCCGCGATGCGTGTTACTTTATTTGTCAAGAATTAGGGGAGCGATCGCAGTGGGCAGTGTTGCGTTTGAGCTTCCCGAAGACGTCATTGAAGTGCGCGACGGCGTTCTGCGCTTCGTCGAGTCGCAGGTCGTTCCGCTGATTGACCGGAATCGCGCGCTTCTCGAAGATCAGCGGCGCCTGTATGACGAATACGGTCGATACTCGGCCGAAGTACGCAAGTTGATCCAAGAAGTCAGGATGCTTTCGGCCGAAGCCGGCTTCTATGCGATGTGCGCACCCGCGGAAATCGGAGGAGGGGGGCTGGGGCATCTGGCCTACTACGTGGCCTGGGAGGCGATATATCGCCGACTCGGAGGACAGGGCGTCATCATTCCCTGGGTCATTGCTCATTGGGCCTTCGGTCCCAGCCGGTTACTCACCCAGGTCACGGAGGAGGCCCGCGAGAGATGTCTGGCGGGCATGATGGCTGGGAAGACATCGATGTGCTTTGGTCTTTCCGAGCCAGGGGCTGGCTCAGACGCCAGCATGATCAAGACGCGGGCTGGCAAGACCGGACCAGGCTGGAAAATCTCTGGCCGCAAGCTTTGGACAACAAACGCTCCCACCGCGGAATGGTGTGTCGTTTTCGCCATCACCGATGTCGAGAAAGCCGCGCGAAAGGCTGGAGGCATCAGCGCATTTCTCGTTCCAACCGATGCACGAGGATTCCATGTTGAGAGTGTAGTGCGCTTGTTTGGTCACGCCGGGGGTCACGAGGGCGCTCTCGTGCTTGAGGATGTCGATGTGCAGCCCTGGCAATTGGTCGGCGAGCTCGACGAGGGATTTAAGATCGCACTTTATGGAGTCTCGCTGGGTCGGGTCTACAACGCTGCCCGTGCTGTCGGACAGGGAAGATGGGCGCTGGAAATGGCCATCGACTATTCGAAGCAACGTGAGGCCTTCGGTGCCAAGATCGCGGAGTATCAAGCCGTCTCGTTCCCGATAGCCGAGGCAGCCACGGAATTGCATGCCGCGCACCTGATGGGATTGAATGCAGCGATGCTCCTCGACCGCGGCGATAAGGCGCCGAAGGAGCTTTCAATGGCAAAGGCCTATTCGGTACAAGCCGGATTTCGCGCCGTGGATCGCGCAATTCAGACACACGGCGGCATGGGATTGACGAACGAAATCGGTCTTGTTCACGCTTGGCAAGACCTTCGGATCGTCAACATTGCCGACGGTACGAATGAAATTCTGACGCGGATGATTGCCCAGCGGTTGTTGGCAGGCGACGTCGATCTCTAGGCCAGGGCGGAAGTTGACGACTTGTCCGCCGGCGGTTCCCGCGGCCAAACGGGTCAGGTGAACCGCAGTTGCACCTCCATGGCGATGGTCCCGCCCGGCGTCATTGCCCACAGCTCGGCGCCCGCGCCGCCGTCGACGGGGCGTCCGGCGACGTCGAACGGCGTGGTATCGAACAAAGGTGCACGCGCGCGTTGCGTGAATGAGGCGATCGTCCTGCTCGCATTGTTGTCCCGGACGAGATCGATGAGGCATTGCTGCGAATAAGGGCCGTGCACCACCAGCCCGGGGTAACCCTCCACGGTTGTCGCGTAAGTCCGATCGTAGTGAATACGATGCGGGTTGAAGGTCACAGCAGAATAGCGGAACAGCGATACCGGTTCCGTTGTGATCTGCCGCGTCCACGGTAGGTCGGCGGGCGGCGTATCTCGCTTCGGTATCCCGCTTTTCTCCCCCGGCTTCACGGCGTCGCGAAACACGGTGTAACTCTCCTCCACGATCGCGAGGCCGCGTGGCGAGAATATGCGCCGCGTTTGCGTGGCAAAGATGAGAGGGCCCGTACTGCCGGAACGCAACGTCATGTCTGTCAGTTCCGTCTCGCGCTTGAGCGCGTCCCCCACCAGCAGCGGATGATGAAACGTCAGGCTCGTGCCCGCGTACATGCGCCGCGGGAACGGCACATCGGGAATGACGCCCCCCGACGTTGGCAGGCCATCCTCGCCCAGCGTCGCCCTGCGCGCGAAGGAATGGAAATAGGCGAGGTGCCATCCCGGCGGAATCGCTTCGCCCCTGGTGGGTACCTGATCGTCTCGGTCGAATGCAGCCACGAGCCCGAAGAGCGGCGCTCGCGTGGCTTCGTCTTCTTCCACGATCTTCGCGCCTATGTGCTTGCGCAAACTGTCAATGTCGATTTCGGCAGCCATCGTCATTCTCCCAGGCTGGGTGCAGGCATGTCAGCTCGCGGGCGCTGCAAGAACGAATCCGGGCAGTGTGAGGCCGGGTTTCGCTTTCTCGAAAACGAGGCGGACGGGCATGCCGATCTCGAGCCGCGTGTCCGCCGGCGCATGCAGTCGCCCCAGCATGCGCACGCCTTCCTCCAGATCGACCGTCACCAGCGTGCAGGGCAGGTCGGACCTGTAAGCGTCGTGAAACGGATGATGCGTAATCGTCCAGCTGTGAATCGTACCTTGCTCTAATGCCTCGACCCACCGGGTTTCGAAGGAATGGCATGCATCGCATACCGGCCGGGGATAATGCCGGACCTTTCCGCAGCCCGCGCATTGCTGAAGCAGCAACTTGCCTTCGTTGAGGCCCTCCCAATAGGGCATAGTGTCTGGTGTCGGTTCGGGCACGAGCCTCGAATATGTGTCGCCAATCATACTCTCAACCTCTCCTCATGATCGCGACCGACCCGTCGCCCATGTCGCCGTAACCGGAGACGAGACCCAGTTCAGCGCCGTTTACTTGGGCTTTTCCGGCACTCCCCCTGAGCTGCTTTACGAGCTCGACCACATGATTCATCCCAACCATGTGCGCTTGGGACAGCAGACCGCCATGCGTGTTGACCGGGAGCCTGCCGCCAAGCCTTATGGCGCCGCTCTCGACAAACGGCCCGCCCTCGCCCTTCCTGCAGAAGCCGATATCTTCCAGCTGGCAGAGCACGACATACGTGAAACAATCGTAGATCTCGGCCACTTGAATTTCCCGAGGCGTAACGCCCGCCATCGCAAACGCCTTGGGTGCGGCTTTGGCGATGCCCAAACGCGTCATGTCGGGACGCTGGGTGATCGAACTCGGAGAGTCGGGATGTCCTTCGGCGACGCCCATGATGAGGATCGGCTTCTGGCGCAAATCTCTGCTGCGCTCGGCAGCGCTGACGACGATTGCAGCACCGCCATCGCTCTCGAGACTGCAGTCCAGCAACCGCAGCGGATCGGAGATCATGCGCGAATTCTGATGATCTTCGATCGTGACAGGCTTCGTCATCATCGCATTGCCGTTCAGGGCCGCGTTGTGGCGTGTCGACACGGCGATCTCGCCGAGTTGGCGGCTTGTCGTGCCGTAGAGCTCCATATGCCGCCGTGCCATCGGGGCGTAGAGCTGCGCCGGCGCGATTGCCCCGATTGGCATCTCGAATTCGCCGACAACCTTGAACTGCGGCATCTGCTGTACGCGTGTGCCGATACGGCCTGCAGACGAGCCGTTCCGTCCGATCGGCAGCAGGACATGATTGCAAAGACCCGCACCGATCGCCAGGAGTGCGGCTTGAATTCCGGCCACGCAACTCGCGCCTCCGAGAGGCGTTGTGGCTGAAAAACGAAGATCCTCGATACCGAAGTTAGTCACGAAATCCTCGGCGACGACAGCTGAATTCGAATAGGGAATGATCCCGTCGATGTCTCTTGGCGACAATCCGGCGTCCTCGATGGCCTTCAGCGAGGCTTCGAGCTGGAGAGCGAGCACGCTTTTTCCGGAGTTGCGGCTGTAGGCCGTCTCGCCGACGCCGGTTATGGCGACCCGTTCCTTCAATACCATCTGTAGTCTCCTCGAATGCACTGCGGGGCAGTTGTCCTAGCGACAGGCGAAGCTCGGTGCGATTCTATTCGCAAAAAGCTCCAGCGAGCCGAAATCCTGGCCGCGCTCGTGAATGCTTCGCGGAATGAGCCGGAAACACTCGTTCACCCGGAATACGCTTATAGCGGCGAACTCATTGGCGACCTCAAAGCCTGTCGATCTGCAGGTGGTGCTCGAGTATCCGAAACCGGTATAACCGGCTTGTTCAGCGACTTGGACGTACCCCGCGATCTCTTGCAACATGCGCTGATAGGGTTCGGGCCGCTTGCCGGCCATGCCAGCTTTGAGCTCCTGCGGCCGACCAATCGTGCAGTACATGCATAGATTGAAATCCACGGAGCGAACTCCTTGACGCCGGTCGTGGGAAGTAACAATATGAACCGAACAAACGTTAGAATTGTTGCGCCATGAAGTCAAATATCAGGCTATCGGCGGCCCGCACAGTCGTGAGTTGAGGCGTGGTCAGGATCGCCAGTTCTTGCGCGATGTAGATAAACGAGGAGCTAGGTTTGATGCAGCGGATCCCGCTGGCTTGGCACAAAGTAGCGCGCATGGAGGAGAACGCTCATGGATTTGAGCTATGGTCCCAAATATCGAGCGCTGCAGCAGGAGGTTCGCGGCTTCGTGAAAAGCTACGGCCATTTGTCGCCGCGAACGGGCGGCGGCCGCAAACGGCCTGACAAGCGGGCGCTGGAGTGGCAGCATCTACTTCTCCAGCACGGATATTTCGCGCGCAATATCCCCAAGGACTACGGCGGTTTTGGGTTACCGCTGGACGTGATGGAGCTAGCGATCATAGCCGACGAGTTTTCTTCGGCCGGTGTTTCTCCTGGTATCATGAATCAAGGGATATCGATGCTCGTTCCGACCCTCCTCGAGGTCGGATCCAAAGAGCAGTGCGCTAAATGGATCGGTCCGACTATCCGCGGCGAAGTCATCTGGTGTCAGGGTTACTCAGAACCGGGTTCTGGCTCGGATCTCGCCGCCGCAAAGACACATGCTCGAGTCGAGGATGGCCATTTTATCATCAACGGCCAAAAAATCTGGACGAGCTCGGCTCACTTCGCCGACATGATGTTCCTGCTTTGCCGTACCGAGACAGAAAAGGGCAAGCACGGAGGACTCTCATACCTCTTGGTTCCTATGAGCGCCCCTGGCATCGACGTTCGGCCGTTGGTGACAATGACGGGGCGCGCCGAATTCAATGAAACGTTCCTGACTGATGTGCGTGTTCCAGTCGACCAGATAGTGATGACGCGCGGTGACGGCTGGCATGTCGCGAATGTGACCCTAAAGTACGAGCGTCTCCTTCTCGGTGATCCCAACAAGCTTACTTATCGGCTCGCCCGGGTTATCGAGCTCATGAAGAAGACTTCTCTGGAGGGTGTGCCGACAATTCAAATTCCAGAGTATCGTGATCGGCTTCTCAGGATTCAGGGTGAAGTTCTGGCGTCGAAGTTCCACGGTCTCCGGTTGTTGAGTGAGCAGTCGAGAGGCGAAGAGTCCGGCGTCAGGCGTCTGATAGTCAAGCTGAACGGCACCATGATCGCGTATCGTCTATCTTCGCTTGCCGTCGATGTGCTTGGTGCAGCCGGTCTGCCCTATGAGCCGAAGGGCGAGGCGCTGGAAGACGACGAGGCCACGACGTGGCAGATCGACAACATGTACGATATCGGTCTTATCATCGGCGGTGGTTCGTCCAACATCCAGAGGAACATCATCGGCGAGCGCGGGCTTGGCTTGCCTCGCGAGCCCACAGCCGACATCAAACTTGGCCCTAAGGAATGACCCATGGAGTTTGGTCTTAGCAACGAGCAGCGGATGCTCGAGAACTCGCTGCGCGGCCTTCTCGAAGAAAAGCTTTCTCTCGAAAGGTTGCGCAAGGTTGCCGAGATCGGCACGGGTTTTGATGCGACGCTGTGGGAGGGCTTGGTCGAGCAGGGTATCGTAGGACTTCTGGTCCCGGAGCGATTCGGCGGTAGTGGACTAACCGTGCTGGATGCCGCCGTTGTTGCCGAAAGCCTGGGCTATCATGTGGCACCTGTGCCTTTCTCGGCGAGCGTGGTCATGGCGCCGCTGGCGCTGATGTCTGCAGGAAGCGAGGCGCAGCAAGCCAAGTGGCTTCCCAAGATTGCGAGCGGCGAAGTTAGAATAAGCGTCGCGTTCGCTGGCGGAGTCGGACAGACAGGTGACGCCTCGGTGCAGCTCGACGGCGATCGGATCAGCGGGATTGTGACTGGACCTCTTGATGCCGGGGCCGCATCTCACATCCTCGTAATTCTGCCAGATGGTCGCGCAGCTCTCGTCGATGCCCATGAGATGGGAGTCGCCATCGATATGCGCGGAAGCCTCGATCGCACCCGTCCGGTATCACGCTACGAGCTCAATGATTCAAGAGCGATCAATCTGGACGCCGCCAATGATGCCCGGGTAGTTGCGGCCCGTGTGGTTGATGCAGGAAGAGTTGTCCTCGCGGCAGATACACTGGGGGCAGCGCAGTCCATGTTCGACCGAGCGCTTGCTTACTCGAAGGAGAGGGTTCAGTTCAATCGCGTCATCGGTTCCTTCCAGGGCGTCAAGCATACCCTTGCAGATCTGGTGACGATGTTGGAGCCGTGTCGAGCGTTGGTCTGGTACGCAGCGCATGCGCAAGATGCAGTGCCCGAGGAAGCTCGCATCATGGCGTTGCAAGCCAAGGCCCATTTGGGCGAGGTCGGCAGGGAAATTGCGCGTCTGACCACGGAAGTGCATGGAGGGATGGGATTCACCGACCTGCTTGGCTTGCACTATTGGTTCAAGCGCATCGCGTTTAACCGTCAGATGCTGGGAGCGCCAGAGCGCTGTCGGCAGGAGGCTGCAGCCGTGCAGGGTTGGTTAACCATCTGAGTTCGAATTTGGCTTTTCGGTCCGGCCGGCGCTCGCCGTTGCCGGACCGCAGGACATCCTTGAACGCCCGGGAGGCAAGATGAATATCCGTCCACCTGTCGAGGATTGGGCAACAGATTTCGATCATCTCGACCCGCGATGGATCGAGGACCCTTTTCCAATCTGGGCTGAGCTGCGCAGCTCTTGCCCCGTTGCGCATACGGATCGGTTTCAGGGGGTATACTTGCCTACCCGCTACAAAGACATTCGCAAGATCGCATATGACACCGAAGCTTTCTCGTCGCGCCGTGTACAAGTGCGCACCACCCCGCCACCTGTAAAATCGCCGGCGCCGCCCATCACCTCCGATCCCCCACACCATCGCCTAGCGCGCATGGTACTGTTACCGCCTTTCACCCCCGCAGCCATCGACAAGCTGATTCCCGAAACGCGCGCCATTTGCAACGAGTTGATAAACCGGTTCGCCGGAAAGAACCAGTGCGACGCGGCGCTCGACTATGCCCAACATATCCCTGTGCTTGTGATCGCGCGAATGCTTGGTCTGCCGGCGGATCATGGTGAAAAATTCCGCGATTGGGTGCATGGGCTGGTCGAGGCGGCAGTTCTCGATGACGAAGCGATGGTGCGCACGCTGGAGGAAATGACCGCCTACCTCCTTGAACAGGTGCAACGGCGCCGAAAGACCCCATCTGAAGATCTCATCAGCTATCTTGTTGCTGCTCGTGTCGACGGGAAACCTCTTACGGACAATCACATTCTGGGAACTCTGCGCCTGCTCCTTATTGCCGGCATTGATACGACGTGGAGCGGGATCGGGGCCTGCTTGTGGCATCTGGCCAGAACGCCTGAAGACAGGCGCCGGCTTGCAGCGGACCCCGCCCTGATGCCGATGGCGATCGAGGAATTATTGCGAGCCTATTCCCCCGTGACGATGGCACGCATGGTAACCAAGGATACCGTTGTTGAGGGCTGTCCGTACAAGGCGGGTCAGATGGTGCTGCTTTCGTTCCCCGCTGCTAATCGCGATCCTGCAATGTTTCCTGATGCCGACAAGGTCATCATCGATCGCAAGGAAAATCGACATGCCGCCTTCGGTCTCGGCATCCATCGTTGCATCGGATCCAATCTGGCGCGCATGGAGCTGACCGTGGCCGTCGAGGAGTTTCTCAAGCGCATTCCCGAGTTTCATCTGGCGGACCCCAAGGCCGTAAGATGGTCGGAAGGTGCCGTAAGAGGGCCCCGCGTGCTGCCCTTGAGGTTTGAATAAAGATGAACCACGAAACGGAATCGCTTTGGCCTAGCGTGATTGACCATAGACGGGAAGAGCAACATGAACTCCGAATTGTGTGACAAACTCGGCATAGAGTTTCCGCTCTTTGCATTTACCCACTGCCGCGATGTCGTCGCGGAAGTGACCAATGCGGGCGGGTTTGGCGTCCTTGGCGCGGTCGGCTTAACGCCAGATAGTCTTGAGATCGAAATGGATTGGATCGACAAGAAGGTCCGAGGCAAGCCTTATGGTATCGACCTGCTTATCCCCAACAAGATGGAGGACAAGTCAGGTGCGCTGACCGACGATCAGCTCCGCGAACAGATCCCTGTGGGTCACCGCAAGTTCGTCGAAGATATTCTCGATCGGCACGGAATCGATTCATTTGATCTGTGGAACGGCGAATACGACGGCCGCTCCTCGGACAACATGCGGGAAGCCGGTGCCCTAAAGCTCATTGACGTTGCTTTCAAACATCCGATCAAGCTCTTTGTGAATGCATTGGGTGTGCCGCCAAAATCGGTGATGGACCGCGCTCGAAAGAACAGCATCATGGTCGGCGCGCTTACTGGTGCAAGAGAACACGCCGTCAAGCACGCGCAGGCTGGAGTCGATATTTTGGTGGCTGCGGGCGGAGAGGCTGGAGGCCATTGCGGAGAGATCGCGACGATGGTGCTGATTCCCGAAGTGCTCCAGGCGATCGAGCCCTATAAGAACATCTATGTCTTGGCGGCGGGCGGCATTGCGACTGGCCGGCAAATGGCGGCTTGCATGGCCATGGGGGCTGCGGGCGCCTGGACCGGCTCCGTGTGGCTGACGACGACAGAGGCGGAAACGACACCCATCGTCAAAGAGAAGATGCTGAAGGCGACTTCGCGTAACACGGTCCGTTCTCGCAGCCGAACCGGCAAGCCCACGCGCCAGCTGCAATCAGCGTGGTCGGATGCCTGGGGTACGAAAGATGCGCCTGATCCGCTCCCCATGCCGCTGCAGGGACTGCTCAGTCGCCCCCCGTTTGCGAAGATCGATAAGCTTGCGGCTGGCGGCCACAGCGGTGCAAAGGAACTTGCTGCCTATTTCGTCGGCCAAGCGGTCGGTCTCATGAATTCTGAGCAGTCGGCGCGATCCGTCGTTTTGGATTTCAAGCGGGATTATGCGGAGGCGGTCGAGCGGCTATCCGCAACGTTGGCTGACTGAGCTCTTACGATCGAGGAAACTTCGTACAGTGCTCTCGACCCAAGGTGATCGGTCCATCTGCAACTTTTGCCGCCGACTTCAGAGAACGCGGCCCGCGCGACGGAGGGCCCGGCGTGGCTCGTCCGGCGACTTGTGGCGCGGGAATTTTCCGTTCGCAGTAGCGCCGGCTTTGGCGGTGAAGTTCACGGCGCCCTCGAGCGCCGGGTTAATGCGCCGGCAAAGCAGGGACGCGTCCGCCGCGTCGCCGACAAGGCCACGCCCGACCTCAAACTGATCGGGACCCAGCGTCGCCGCCAACTCGACACGGTTGGACGCCATGTTGGAGGAAACGGGGATCGCGCATGCCCATCGAAACAGGCGAGCCGATTTCGGGGCTACCGCCAACGGTCGTCACTTGCATCCCGCCAGTTCGTCATGATCGACGATGGCGTCGGCTTCCAGCTCGTATCCTAGTAGGTACTCTTACTCGCGCGTGAACTGGGCTAACAGGTGAGCCGCAGGTAGCGTCGTCGAGGCGCGCAAACCGGTCTGGAAGGAATGAAAGTAGCATCGTCTTTGCGCCGCTCAGGCTGGTCATTTTTCGCAGAAAAGATTCTCGGCGTTTCCGCACGCGACGCTTCGCCGCTGGGGCTGTCGCGGTTGGATCAGCGGCTCCGCAGAGCCCCCTCTATGAGATCGACAAATTGCCGGGCGACCTGCTCGCCTGTGAGCGGTCCCTCAGTCGTGAACCATCGCGTCATCCAGTTGATCGACCCCATGAAGAAGAACACCGTCAGCTTGGGATCAACGGCACGCACCGTTCCGTCGGCAACACCTTCGGAGATCAGTTTTCGGAAGCCGCGGTCGAACTCGTCGCGGCGTTTGCCGACGACGGCCTTGTTCTGCGGCTCCAGTGCGTCGTACTCGCCGAGCACGGCGAAGGAGCCCATCTCGCTGGTGATGGTTTTGACGTACTTGTCGATAAGCAGGAGAATTTTTTCGAGGCCGGTCTTGCCGTGTTCCTCGCAGTACTTCATCGCCTCGTCGCCGAAGTCTAGCGACATCATGTGGCATTCGAAGAGAATTTCCTGCTTGTTCTTGACGTAGTAATAGAGCGCGGCCTTGGTAACGTCCAAGGTCTTCGCCACATCCTCGAGCGAGGTGTTGTGATAGCCGCGAAGGCTGAACGCGCGGCCGGCTTCACGAAGCAGCGCGCCCCTCTTAAGCGAGAACTGCTGTTCCCGACTGAGGACGACGCTTTTCCAGGCAGAGGCATGGCGGCCGCGCCTTGCTGTCGATGCTTTCTTCATGAGAGCATGCCGAGTATCCAGGGAATACGGGAATGATTCGTGATATTTAAGGCCCCATAGTCAAAACTATTGCCTCAAAGTCAATTCTTGGGGCGTCAGGCCGAGAGGCTGCGCGCGATGATTTGCTTCTGGATATCGCTGGTCCCCTCGTAAATTTTGCAGACGCGGACGTCGCGATAGTAACGCTCGACCGGAAAATCCTTCAGGTAGCCATAGCCGCCGTGTATCTGCAGTGCGTCCGAGCAGACCTTCTCCGCCATCTCCGATGCGACGAGCTTGGCAATGGCCGCTTCCTTGGCGCACGACGCCCCGGCTTCGAGAAGCCGCGCGGCGTGGATGTAGTATTGCCGCGCGACGTCGACCTGGGCCGCCATCTCCGCGAGATGGAAGCTCACCGCTTGCAGTTCGACGATCGGCTTGCCGTAGGCCTCGCGCTCGTTGGCGTAGCGGATCGCAGCGTCGAGCGCTGCCTGGGCGACGCCGACCGCCTGCGCGGCGATCGCAATCCGTCCGTCAGACAGGCCGCCCATGACGATCCGGTAGCCCCCGCCGACCTCGCCGAGCACGTTCTCCGCCGGAACGCGGAGATTGTCGAGCTGGATCTGAGCGACATGGGCCGTGCGTTGGCCGAGCTTGTCCTCGACGCGCGCGACGTTGTAGCCAGGAGAGGTGGGATCGACGATAAACGTCGTGAAACCGCGTTTGCCGGCCTGCGTATCGGTGCGAGCGAGCACGATGGTGGTGCCGGCCTCGCTCCCGTTGGAGATGAACTGCTTGGTGCCGTTGAGAATGAAGTGGTCGCCGTCGCGGCGCGCGGTGGCGCGAAACGCGGCTGTATCCGAACCGGCCTGCGGCTCGGTGAGAAGAAAGGCGCCGATCTTCTCGCCGCGCAGCATCGCCGGCAGATACTTCTGCTTCTGTTCCTCGTTGCCGCGCAAGGCGATCGTGTAGGCGGTGACGTTGTGGACGTGGAAAATGGTCCCGACTCCCGCGTCGGCCGCGGCGATCTGCTCCAGCGCCAGGCAATAGGCGACGAATCCCGCGTTCGAGCCGCCATATTGTTCGGACGGCAGCATGCCCATGAAGCCAAGATTGGCGAGAGCCTTCAATTCGGCATGCGGCCACGTCGCCGTGCGATCGCGTTCCGCAGCCGTGGGAGCGATCCCGTCGGTCGCAACGTCGCGCGCGACGTCGCGAACCATCGTCTGCTGCTCGGTAAGGAACGAAAAAGATTTGCTCTCGGTCCGTGTCATCCCGGATTCTCCTCCTGCATGTCGTTATCGGAGATTGGCAGCGTCGTCGGAGCGACGTGGTTTCGCGATCGTGGGAAACCGGTTGCAGAGCCTTGCTCAAAGAGAGCTGCGGATCTTCCATATTCAACTGTATATTAGGATATTTGACGAGATGGTCAATTCATAATCGAGGCTTTGCCTGTTTCGGCTTTGCTTGGTGCCGTTACGGTCGAAAGGCCGTGAAAGCTGCTTCGTCGAAAGGTGTGACCTGATGCACGCGATTAAAGGCCCACCCGCGAGCGGGGAAAGGCTTTTCGCTCGCCATCGTAATTCTCTTGATGCGTTCGCGTCAGAGTATGTTCGCTCCTAAATGGGCTTGACGAGAATTGACTATCAAGTTAAAAATCATCCTCGATAGTCATAAAAATCCGCAAAGGATTGGTCGATTTTGAGGGGTGGGGCGCTGCTCGGTCGAAATGCCGCAGTACAATGCCGCATACCTTGAGGAGGATGAATGTCGCAGGATTGCGTTGGTGAAGGAGGCGCATGTTGAGTGCCGTTTCACCTGTCCGCTCGGCTTCGCAGAGCCGTGCGGCGCAAAACGCTGCGGTTCTCGTTGCCGACGGCATCCGGATGGCTTTTGGCGGCGTCGTCGCGCTTGATAATGTGTCCATCACGGTAGGGGCGGACGAACTGCTGGCGGTGATCGGGCCGAACGGCGCGGGCAAGACCTCCCTGATGAACTGCCTCAGCGGCTTCTATCGGCCGCAGCATGGCGAGATGAGATTCAACGGCTCGCTGCTCTCCGGCATGGGGATCCACAATATCGTGAGGGCCGGCTTGGCTCGGACCTTCCAGGGGACGCACATCTTTTCGAACATGACCGTGATCGAAAACATCATGGTCGGTCGTCACATTCACATGAAGAGCTCGATTCTGTCGGCGTTCTTCTACTTCGGGCCTTGCAGGCGCGAGGAGATCCGGCACCGCGAGGTCGTCGAGGAAATCATCGAGTTGCTCGAAATCGAATCCATCCGCCATCAGCCGGTGGGCAGCCTCGGCTATGGCCTCCGCAAACGCGTCGATCTCGGTCGTGCACTGGCTCAAGAGCCGAGCATCTTGCTGATGGATGAGCCGATGGCCGGGATGAATACCGAGGAGAAGGAAGACCTCGCGCGCTTCATTCTCGACGTTCGCGAGGCGCGACGGATCCCGGTGGTGCTGGTCGAGCACGACATGGGTGTCGTCATGGATATTGCGGACCGGATCGTCGTGCTCGACTTTGGCCGCAAGATTGCAGAGGGGACCCCGCTGGAGATTCAGCAAAATCCTGCGGTGCTCAAGGCGTATCTGGGCGAAGGAAATCGCTGATGCTGCCGATGCGTACCATTCCGCAACTGTTGCTCGAGCGCGCCAGCGCGGCGCCGGACCGGCTCGTTGAGCGGCACAAGTATCGCGGCATCTGGCGCGAATACACCTATGGTGATGTTCTCGAGAAGGTGCGTTCCTTCGCCCTTGGCCTTGACGCGATGGGTATTCGCCGCGGCGAGACCGTGGCCATTATCGGCGAGAACGAGCCGGAGAACTTCTGGAGCGAGTTTGCGGCGTTCTCGGTTGGATGCAAGATCGTCTCGCTTTATCCTGACATTACTGCGGACGAAATCGAATACCTCCTCAACGACAGCGATGCGGTCTGTCTGGTAGCGCAGGATCAGGAGCAGGTGGACAAAGGGTTCGCGATTCTCGATCGCGTTCCGCATCTTCGCCAGATGATCTACTGGGACGATACCGGGATGTGGTCCTATGGTCACGAGCGGTTGACGCCGTTCGAGAAGGTGCTTGAGGCTGGGCGCGCACGCCATGCCGAGGATTCCGATCGGTTCCGACGCGTGGTCGAGGCAGGTCGACCCGACGACGTGGCCGTGCTGTCCTATACCTCCGGGACCACCGGGCGGCCAAAGGGCGTCGTGCTGACCCACCGCTATCTCGTCGACAACGCGCATCGCGTCATCGCGGCGACCGGCATCAAGCCCGGCATGGAGTATCTCACCTATATCGCCCCGGCCTGGGCGACGGAGCAGTTCTTCGGCGTCACCATCGGCCTCCTGCTGCCGCTGGTGGTGAATTTCCCGGAATCGCCCGAGGAGGTTCTCAACAATATCCGCGAACTCGCAGTCGAGGTCATGGTATTCGCTCCCCGTCAGTGGGAGAGCCTCGCCGCCACCATCCAGGGCCAGATGCTCGATGCCGGCCGGACGCGCAGGGCGATCTATGCCTGGGGTGTCGATATCGGCCACAAGGTCCATGTCGCGCGTCTTGAAGGCAAACCCGTCCCGCTCGGCGCGCGGCTTGCGCTGCCGCTTGCGGAGATGCTGGTATTGAAGCCGCTGCGAGACAAGCTCGGCCTCACGCGCATCAAGCTCGCATTGTGCGGCGGCTCCACGATGGCGCCGGATGTGTTTCGACTGTTCCATGCCATTGGCGTGCCGTTACGCAATATCTATGGCGCCACTGAGATCGGGCTCCTGACCCTGCACCAGGGGGATCGGTACAATCTCGAGACGGTCGGGCACTGGCTGAGCTCGCACCCCGGATCTGGCGCGTCGCTGGAATGGAAGGTGTCGGAGCAGGGTGAATTGCTCGTTCGTGGCGGCAGCGTGTTTCAGGGCTATCACAAGAAGCCCGACAGCGTCGCCCAGCGCGTTGAGGACGGATGGTATCGCACGGGCGATGCCGTGTCGGTCACCGACAGTGGCGAGCTCGTATTCCTCGAGCGCCTCGACGATCTTCGACAGCTTCGCTCCGGCGAACGGTTCCCGCCGCAGTTCATTGAGACCCGGCTGCGTTTCAGCCCGTTCATCAAGGACATCATGACGCTCGGCGACGATACGCGCGACTATATCGGCGCGCTGATCAATATCGACATGAGCGTGGTGTCGCGTTGGGCGGAGGATCGCAACATCAGCTTCTCCACCTTCACCGACCTTTCGCAGAAGCCAGAGGTGGCCGAATTGATGCGCGGCGAGATTGCGCGCGTCAACACGTTCCTGCCCGAGCACGCGCGGGTCCGTCGCTTTGCCAACTTCCCCAAGGAGCTCGATCCGGATGAAGGCGAATTGACCCGCACACGCAAGCTGCGACGCGAATTCCTCGCCGAACGCTATGCCGTGCTGATCGAGGCGATGTACGGCAGTCGGGATCAGCAAAAGCTCGACATCGCGGTGACATATCAGGACGGGCGAAAGGGCACGCTGTCTGCTCACGTCGCCATCCACGACGTCGTCAAGGCAGGCAAGTCGGCAAACGCCGCTGAACCGTTGCGGGCCATCGCATGATCGATTTCGTCAACTACTTCATCAACGGTGCGCTGGTCGGGCTGCTCTATGCCCTCATCGCCATGGGCTTCGTGGTCATCTATCGGGCGTCGAAGGTCTTCAATTTCGCCCAAGGCGAACTCGTCGTGTTCGGCGGCTTCATCGTCTGGTGGATGGTCGCCTCGCTGGGCCTGCCGCTCTCGATCGGCATTCCGCTCGCGTTCGTTGCGGCGGCGCTGTTCGGACTCCTCATCGAGCGGGTGTTCTTTTCCCGCCTCGCCGGCGAGTCGGTGTTCGCCATGGTCATGGTCACGATCGGACTGTTGATCCTGATCCGCGGCTTGATCCTCGTGCTGTTCGGCCCGCAGGTGCGCTCGTTCCCGATCATCTTTCCGCTTCAGCCGGTGATCATCGGGGAGATTCTCATCCCCCGCTCGCTTCTCATCGGCGGCGCAATCACGGTCATCGTCGGCTTCGGCCTGTCGTGGTTTTTCAACCGCACGCGGGCCGGGTTGCGCATGACAGCGGTTGCCGAAGATCATCAAGTGGCATTGTCGATGGGAATTTCAGTGAAGCGCTCTATCGCGTTTGCATGGATTCTCGGCGCCGTACTGTCGACGCTCGGCGCCATCATCTTCCTCAGCGGAAAGTCGCTGAACTTTCTTGCCTCCGACATCGGCCTTGCGGCGTTGCCCGTGGCGCTGCTGGCGGGTTTCGAGGCGATCGCCGGGGTTCTGCTGGCCGGCCTTATCGTCGGCATCATTCAGGGGCTCGTGACCGCCTACCTCGATCCGATCGTGGGCGGCGCGATCGGCACCGTGTTTCCATTTATCATCATGCTGCTCATCCTCTTTATTCGGCCGACCGGAATGTTCGGCTGGAAGACCATCGAAAGGGTCTGACCGATGGATCCGGCAGGCGTATTCGCCACCAGCTTCGAACGCGACCAGGCCTTGATCCGCACCCGCGGGCAATGGGTCGCGCTCGTTCTGTTTCTCGTCGCGCTGGTCGTTCTGCCCCATGTTCTGGGGCCGCGCCTCGTCGCCATCTCGACCAACATGCTGATCATGGCCGTGGTCGTGATCGGACTGCAGATCAACATGGGATATGCGGGCCAGATCAATCTCGGCCAGGCTGCCTTCATGGGGGTCGGCGCCTACGCCACCGGTGCGCTGGCCATCAAATTCAATCTGCCGTTCTGGCTCAGTATTCCGCTTGGTGGCTGCGCCGCCGCCGTATTCGGGTTCATCTTTGGCCTGTCGGCGGTTCGCATCAAGGGCTTCTACCTGGCGCTCACCACCATCGCGGCGCAGACTTTGTTTCATTTCCTCATTCTCAATCTGCCGCAGTCATGGTTCGGCGGATCGAACGGGTTGACGCTGGAGCCCGCCCAGATCTTCGGCTTCAGCTTCGTCAGTGAGAACTCGATCTACTATCTCTGTCTGGCTGCGACCGCAGCGATGGTGTTCGGCGCCTACGGCATTGTGCGCAGCCGGCACGGGCGCGCCTTTGTCGCAGTCTGTGACGACGACGTTGCTTCCGGGTTGATGGGAATCAACGTGGTGCGGACCAAGGCAACCGCCTTCCTGATCGGCGCGTTCTACGCGGGGATCGGCGGGGCGCTGTGGGCTTACTACGTCCGTTTTGTCGCAGTCGATCAGTTCACGCTGTTCCATTCGATCTGGTTCATCGCCATGGTCATTGTCGGAGGTCTTGGCTCGATCACCGGAGCGTTGATCGGAGTCTTCGTCATCAAGGCAATTCAGGAAAGCTTCGTGACGCTTGGTCCCAGTATCGTTTCGCAATTTCCCTCGCTTGGTGGAGATGTGGTATTCGCGCTGATGAATGTGTTTCTCGGTGGGATCATCGCCGCGTTCCTGATTTTCGAGCCGCGCGGGCTGATGCATCGCTGGAACATCCTGAAACGATCCTATCGCCTTTGGCCGTTTCCTTATTGAAGGCGGGGCGCTCGGACTTTGAGAACACACATGGGAGGAACTGAACAGTGACAATTTTGAAGCACATCAAGATCGCTGGGGCGGCAGCCGCGCTCGGTTTGCTGACGATTTCGGCACCGGCCGGTGCCCAGACGACTTACAATGTGGCGTCGCTTGCCGATTTCACCGGTCCTTATGCGGACGTGATGAAAGACCTGATCGGTGCGCGCCGGCCGGTCATCGAGTGGTGGAATGCCGAAGTCGGCAAGAAGATCGGCGTCAAGCTCGGCACCAAGGATTACGATCACCGCTATGACGCTGCGCAGGTGGCGAGCCTGTGGCCCGGCATCAAGGCCGAGCTCAACCCGATCATCGTGCTTGGGGTCGGCGGACCCGACGTCGCCGCGCTTCAGGGGCGCCTGCCATCCGACAAGATTCCGATGGTGATGTCGACTGCCGCGTATGGCTTTGCCTGGAAGCCCGATCCGTGGATCTTCAACCAGCGCCCGACCTACAGCCATGAGGCCGCTGCGTTCTTCGAGTGGTTTCGCCAGAAGCGCGGGGGCAACGGGCCGCTGAAGGTCGCGATCATTTCGTCGGAAGCCTCGCCCGCCTATGTCGATCAGCACAAGGGTGTTCAGCGATATGCATCCGACAATCCTGACAAGGTCGAGGTCGCCGAAGTAGTGTTCACGGAAGTTCAGCCCACCGATCTCACCACCCAAGTCAACCGCGTGACCCGCAAGGGAGCTGAGGTGATCATGATCATGACGAACACGGCCGCTGTGGTCGCCACCAAGCGGGCGCTGCAGTCGCTAGGCAAGCAGGTGCCGATTATCATGAGCTCGCACAACGGACTGGCGGAATCCGGCCGCGCGATCGGCGACGTCAAGCAGATGGAGGGCGATTACGAGGTCTATGCGATGGCCGCGCCGACTGACGCAAAGACGCCGGGCCGCGAGTTCTTCGAGATGCTTCAGAGCAAGTACGACCTCAAGGCCAAGTGGACGGTTTCGGCCGTGCAGGGTCTAGGTCAGGCCTTGATCGCGATGCGGGCCATCGAAGCGGCGGCCAAGAAGGTCGGACCGGACAAAGTCACGGGTGAGGCGGTCCGCGAAGCGCTTCTGTCGACGACGATCTCGGCGGACGACACCTTCAAGATTCTCGGCAACACGAAGTTCTCGAACGACGGACCGTTTCCGACGCAAGGAATGGTCGCGAGCATCGCCTCCGTCAAGGACGGCAAATACATGGAGGTTGCGGCGGGCGTGCCGGTGCCGTCCATCAACAAGTGGTGAAGTAAGGTTATCCGGCCGGTCCCGAGAGCCCGGCCGGAATCCTGCGGGAGGCCTGCGCCTTGCTCGAGCTGAAGAACGTTGAAGTCATCTACAGCGATGTCATCCTCGCAGTGAAGGGCGTCTCGCTCGCCGTGCCGGATGGTAAGTGCGTTGCGCTGCTCGGCGGCAACGGCGCCGGCAAGTCCACGACATTGAAGGCGATTTCCGGCATCATACGGGTCGAGGATGGTCGGGTGACTTCCGGCAACATCAATTTCGACGGCAAGAGAATCGACAAGTCGGATCCGACCGAGGTCGTTCGAAGCGGGATCATCCACGTGATGGAGGGCCGCCGCGTGTTGCGCCATCTGACGGTGGAGCAAAATCTGCTGGTCGGCGGCCACATGGAATCTTCGGGCCGCGAGGTGCGCAAGCGTCTCGATAATGTTTATGATCGCATTCGTCGGCTCGCGGCGCTCAAGGATCGCACGACGGGCTATCTGTCCGGCGGCGAACAACAGATGGTCGTGATCGGCCGCGCGATGATGGCTAATCCCAGGCTGATCATGATCGACGAGCCATCGCTCGGCCTTGCGCCGCTGATGATCAATGAGGTCTTCGAGTTGCTGAAGGATCTCAAGGCAAGCGGAACCACGCTTCTGATCGTCGAGCAGAACACGCTTGTTGCGCTTGAGATCGCCGACTACGGTTACGTCATGGAGAATGGACGCATTGTCCTCGAAGGCGCCGCAGAGGAGCTGCGCAACAATGAGGACGTGCGGGAGTTCTATCTCGGACTCGACCTCAAGGGCGAACGCAAGAGCTACCGCGACATCAAGCACTACCGACGTCGCAAGCGGTGGCTCGGCTGAGGCGCCGCTTGCTGTTGCCTTGCAGGCTCATGCGTCCTTCCGGTCGACCACGAGTGGACCCTCAGCCGCCAACTCCTCCGTGCCCACCACCTCGATACGGTCGGCTTTCAGGCGCGACAGCGCGTTGAAGCGGGCCGGCACCGCAGCCAGGACGGCGTCGCGGTCAGCATCCGGAAGCAGCGAAAGCCGCACCGTGATTTCTTCCCGCAGTTGCGGGCGCGTGACGACCGCCTGCGCGCGGCTGATTCCCGGAATGGAAATAGCGAGGTCTTCGATCTGCCGGGGATAGATGAATATCTCCCGCGCCTTCACCGCCTGGCCGACGCGTCCCTGCAGCATTCCGATCCGCCGCACCGTGCCGTCGGCATTCGTTGCCGTGGCGGCGGCGACATCGCCGGTCCCAAACCGGATCAGCGGCCAGCCTGGCGTCAGTGTGGTGACCACGATCTCGCCGGGCTCGCCCTGCGGGAGCGGGACCCCTGTCGTCGGGTCGCAGATCTGTACGATACGATCCTGGTGGATCTCGTAGCCGCCGTCCTGTGCCCTATTTTCGAAGCCGATCACGCCGAAGTCCGCCGTCGCATAAACGGCGAAGGTCCGGATACCATACTTGACTTCCAGACGACGGCGCTTGCCGAGCCAGTCGCCGAGTTCGCCGCCGAGCAACGCAGTTCTGACCTTCCAGCTTCCGGGCAGCGAATGACCCATCGCCTCGACGGCTTCTGCGAGCGTGATGAAGAAGGCGGTCGAGGCGCAGATGCAGGTCACGCCAAGGTCGATTGCCAGCTTCGCCTGCAATTCGCTGCCGCCTGTGCCTGCTGGAATCACTGTCGCGCCGACGGAACGCAGTCCCTCGTCGAGCAGAAGGCCGGCAGGCACGAGATGATAGGACCAGGTGTTTAGCACGCGATCTCCGGGGCCAAGGCCGGCAGCAGCAAAGGCGGCACCGAAGCCACCGCCGTCGCGGTCGTGCCTCAGTTGAGGTTCGTTGATAGGACCAGGCGAGACAAAGATGCGGACGATATCTTCGTCCTTCGCTGCGAGGAACCCGCCGAACGGGGGCCGCTGCCGCTGCAGGTCGACCAGCGTCTCCTTCTTGAATACGGGCAGCCGCGACAGATCGTCCACGGTCTTGAGATCGGCCGGAGCGAGGCCTGCGCGATCAAACATCTCCCGGATGGCGGGTGCAAGCTGGTAGGCTGCATGATGAATCTGTTGCAGGAGTGTGAAGCGGGTCTCCTGGTTCATTACCGTCTCCTGTTTGCCTTTCCGGTTTGCTTTTCCTACTTGCCGGCGAAGAGTGGTTTGCGTTTTTCCTCGAATGCGGCAAGTCCCTCCTTCAGGTCGTAGCTGTGGGCGTGGACTTCGCTGACGAGCAGTTCTTGTCGCAATGCTATCGCCGAAGGTTGGTCGAGGCCATCATCGACCAGCGCCTTCATGCGGCGAAGCACGAGCGGGCTCTTGTTGACGAGCTTGGTGACCAGCGTCTCGGTGGCCGGGATCAGCATGTCGTCATCAACGACCTCGTTAACTAGTCCGGCGGCGACAAGCTGGTCGGCCGGCACGAATTCGCCGGTGTAGAGCAGATATTTCGCGCGGGTCGGGCCGATCTTGCGCGGCAGCCGCACCGAGCTGCCGCCGCCCGGCAAGAGGCCATAGTTCGCGTGCGCGTCGCCGAGCCTGGCTGAACGCGCAGCGACGACGAGATCGCAGCACAGCGTCAGTTCGAGGCCGCCGGCCAGCGTCAATCCGTTCAGCGCTGCAATGACGGGCATGGGGAACGTCTCGAGGCGGTTCATGACGAGGAGAACGGTATCGAGAAAGCGGCTCAGTGCAGTTTCGTCGTCGCCCGCTTCGCTGCGCACGAATTTGAGGTCGGCGCCGGCGCAGAACGAGCGCCCCGCTCCGGTCAGCACCACGGCGCGGACGTCCGATTGCTGAGCCCTGTCGAGTGCCGCATTGATGCCCGAAACCACCGCCGGAGTGATGGCATTGAGTGCATCCGGCCGGTTCAGGGTGATCCACATAGCGCCGCCCCGAACTTCAGAAATCACCGGTTCCACAGCGCTTCCCTTATTAATTGACTTCAAAGTTAGTTGATTATTCACCCGGTTATGTTACAGACTGTCGGGACTAATGCAAGTCAAGTTGCTGCCGGAAAGTGCATCATGAGTCTTCCCCTCGCTGGAATTCGGGTGATCAGTCTGGCTGAACAGTATCCGGGGCCCTACGCAACCTTGTTGCTGAGCGATCTTGGCGCCGAGGTGATCCTTGTGGAGCGGCCGGGAGCAGGCGACCCTGCACGGCAGTTTCCGGCCTTTCATGGAGCGCTCAATCGCGGCAAGCAGTCGGTGGCGCTGGATCTCAAGGGCGTCGAAGGCAAGCTGCAGCTGCGCAGGCTGGTCGCTTCCGCCGACGTGCTGATGGAAGGATTTCGTCCGGGCACCATGGCGCGTCTCGGTTTCGGCTATGACGCGATGGCGCAGCTCAATCCGAGGTTGGTCTATGTCTCGATCTCGGGCTTCGGCCAGGACGGGCCATATCGCGATCGGCCCGCCCACGATATCTCCTATCAGGCACTGGCCGGGTTTCTCTTTCGTCACGCCGAAAAGGGCTCGGTGGAGGATCCGGGAAGCATCGCGATCGGCGACCTTTCCTCGGGCATGTTCGCTGCCGTCGGCACGTTGGCGGCGCTATTCGAGCGCGCACGTACAGGAAGAGGAAAATACGTCGATGTCTCGATGACAGATGGCCTGGTGTCCTGGATGTCAGTGATGCTCGGTCCGGTGATGAATGGTGCGCCGCTCGCAGACATAGGGGCCGAGCCGGCCTATGGCGTCTTCAAGTGTGCCCATGGCCGTCTCCTTACTCTGTCGATTGCTCATGAAGACTGGTTCTGGCGGCCGCTATGCGACCTGCTCGGCATGCCTGATGCGGCCGGCTTCAATCGCGGCGAGCGGGTCGCGCGCGGCGATGCATTGCGAGGCAGGATCGCTGCCGTGCTGGCGACACGCGATCGCGACGATTGGGAGGAGAGGCTGGACGCTGCGGGTATTCCGTGGGGACCAGTGAACTCGCTGAGCGAGGTGGCCGCCGATCCGCACTTCCGCACGCGCGGGCTGTTCCGCGAGGTGGTAGATGGTAACGGCGAGCGGCGCCATCACGTGGCGCAGCCGCTGATTTTCTCCGGCGAGCATCCCGGGCCGCGCTCCGGCGTGCCTGGTCTTGGCGAGCATACCGAGCAGGTGCTGCGTTCGCTGCCGGAGCTCAAGGACCAGCAGGCAGAGACAAGAAAAGGTTCCAATCCTTAAGGAGGGCGCGATGAGCGACATCTATGTGGTCGGTGTTGGCATGACGCCGTTTGGGCGAATGCTCGATATCGATATGAAGACCCTGTCGCACAGGGCCGTGGATGCCGCGCTCGGTGATGCGGGATTGCAGAAGTCTGACATCGAGGCGGCTTTTTTTGCCAACGCGTCGCAAGGCCATATGGAGGGCCAGCACATGATTCGCGGCGAAATCCTGCTGCGCGAAATGGGCATCGGCGGCATTCCCGTGGTCAACGTCGAGAACGCCTGCGCCAGCGGCAGCACAGCGTTCAACCTTGCCGTGACTTTCCTCAAGGCGGGTGACGGTGATGTCGCGCTCGCGCTCGGCGCCGAGAAGATGTTCTCGACCGATCGCAAGCTGATGTTCGAGGCATTCGATAGTGCCTGGGACGTCAGCCGCGACGGCGAAATTCGGGATAGGCTGCTGGCGCTCGGCGAGGGTGTCGAGGTGCCGGAAGGCTCGACCTCGGACAAGCCCTACAGCGTGTTCATGGATGTCTATGCGGCGTTCTCCCGTCAGCATATGAAGCGGTTCGGCACCACGCAGCGCCAGCTTGCAGCGGTGGCGGCGAAGAACCATCGGCACTCCGTGGAAAATCCGCTGGCGCAGTTTCGCAATGCCTATTCGGTGGACGAGGTACTTAATGCACCGCCGATCACCTATCCCCTGACACTGCCAATGTGCTCGCCAATATCCGACGGCGCGGCGGTTGCGATTCTCGCGACCAAGGCGGGCTTGAAGCGGTTTGGTATCGACGAGTCGCGGGCCATCCGCGTGCTGGCATCGGTGATCCAGACTGGCAGCGACCGCGATTCGTCCGAAGTGGAGCGGCACTGTACCGCGCTCGCGGCGAAAAAGGCCTATGACAAGGCTGGCATCGGCCCGGACGACGTCTCCGTCGCCGAGGTGCATGATGCGACGGCCATGGGCGAGATCATCCAGATCGAGAATCTCGGATTCTGCGATTTCGGCGAAGGCGGCATCATTTCGGAGCGTGGCGACACCTCGCTCGGCGGACGCATGCCGGTCAATCCGTCCGGTGGACTTGAATCCAAAGGACATCCCGTTGGTGCCACCGGAATCGGGCAGGTACATGAACTGGTGGCGCAACTGCGTGGCGAGGCGGGAGCACGGCAGGTTGAGGGGGCGCGCGTCGCGCTCGCCGAAAACGGCGGCGGCCTTCAGGGCATCGAAGAGGCCGTAGCCTGCATCACCATCCTCGGCCGCTGAAAAGGATCGAGCAGGAAGGACGCTCATGCAGTTGAATG
>JAWKWE010000009.1 GCA_041397645.1 Hyphomicrobiaceae bacterium
GCATGCATTGCCGTGGCTTTTTCCCAGAAGGTTCTCTCCGCCCGCATGACACGGGGAAATGCAGTAGGCGTGACCAAGTCTGGAAGTACGTCTGAAATATCGCAGCGGATCGAATGTCGATCTGCCGGTTCACCCGTGGATCTGGCCCCGAATTCCAAAAGGACTGCAGGGCGCACATAACCTGTTCCACTGCGAACCGCTTCATATTCGAGGTACAATTGATCCTCTTTCTCGACAAGGGCCGCAGCGAGGCCTTGTGCCCTGATCGCGTCCGCAAGGATTGTGTGAGGGGCTGTCCTCACCCATTCGGCGAGACGTTCGCGAACCGTATTAGTCCATTTCTTGGCCTGAGACCGGCTGGACGGGTAAGGATCGTCCAGGTTTTCGATCAGGTCCGGAATGATCTGCCTGATATCATAGGTCAGGTCGACGTCTTCCGAAAACCGGCTGATGGCTTTGTAGGCCTTGGAGAGCGACGTTCCGCCCTTGAAAACAAGATGTTCACCAACGGGATGTGCAAAAAGCGTATTAAGCGCCCAAACGACCCAAATATCCTTCTCCAGAAGGTCAGCGGGCCGCCCCAACAGAGAGGCGGCCGATTCCAAAGCATCAATCTTGTCTCCGGTCGGGAGTTCAAAGTAGTCTGGCGGCATCATAGTGAGCCAGTTGGCGCGGCAAGATTGCTGAGTTCCCTTGCCATCCAGGTTGGCGCGCTGGCGCGCAAACCGAACAGTTCGCGCTGCTCTTCCTCGGTCAATTGAGATCGGATCCGAGACAAGGCCTCACGTGCTCCAAACTTCCCAAAATAGGCCAGCGCACGAAAGGCATGTCCGGCTTTGGTGTCAGGCGCACGAAGCTGCCAGTTCGGCACATGTTTGAGCTCAACCTCTTGCGCACCAAGCTTCAGATGCCGGCTGGGACCGGATGTCCAGAAGATCTGGCGCGCAGGGTTTTGCGTTGACAAGCCAAGGATGTTGGCCGCCGATGCGCCGCTGATTGAGACACGTTCCCCGGTTGTCCTGGCAATGTTTTCCACCACGGCGTCGACAGAGGGCGCGCGTTCGCCAAATCGTGTCTTGACCGGCATTGCGAACAGGCCGCGCCTGACCCGCATGAGTTCACCGCGCTTTACAAGCCTCGAGAGCGCTTGGTCCACAGCAGCGCGTTCGCCCAGATGCAGCAACTCCCTTGCGGACAGGGTGGCCCCCTCCGGCAAAACCTTCGCATACGCCTTGATGGCCTGAATTGTGGTGTTCATGACATTCTCCGCTGTCAGAAACATAGATTGTTTTCTGACAACATGCAATGCAAATTTCGCAGAGATGTTGAACGATCCCGTCCCGGCAAGCGTCATTCAAAGAAAATTGTCGAAATGTAGAGACCTTCGGCTGAGCAGGCCGAATTGCATTCCAGCGTCATGCACGACGCTGAGGCGAAAAGATGGACTGCTATTGCCGCATGCACACAATCTGTTGCACGACATGCGTCATACGCTCGGCAACTCTATACCTGCCTTTTGCCCACAGCCTTCGCAAAAGCGTGACCGGCACCATTTCATCATACTTTGCTGATTGTAGATTTTCGACGAAGTCAGAAATCGTATCAATGTCTGGCGGACGCTCAGCGATACGTTGCAAGACCGAGTGTTGATTTCCACTGAGAAGTGACCCGGGATACTGGAATTTTTCCATTGAGATTTGACCCATGTTTTAACCGCCCCTCGCGTGATTTTGGCGAGGGACAACGGAGTGATAGACATGGCGTTATTGAGCGTTATCCGACGCTGGCATTTTCGAGATCATTTATCGATCCGTGCGATTTCAGCACGCACCGGGTTATCCCGGAATACGGTTCGCAAATACCTGCGATCCGCTGCAGTTGAACCGAAGTTCAAGGTCCCGGAGCGGCCAAGCAAGCTCGACGCATATGCCGACAAGCTTTCAAGTTGGCTGAGGGTGGAAGCGAAGAAGTCCCGCAAGGACAAACGCACCGCCAAGCAGATTCATGCCGATTTGGTTGCCCATGGTTATGAGGGCTCCTATGGTCGCGTTGCAGCCTTCATCCGCGAATGGAAAGCAGACAGGCGAAGAGAAGAGCAAACAACCGGACGCGGGACATTCGTGCCGTTGGCATTTGAGCCTGGCGAGGCCTTCCAGTTCGACTGGTCCGAAGACTGGGCGATCATTGGCAATGAGCGCACGAAGCTTCAGGTGTCACATACGAAGCTGAGCTACAGCCGTGCGTTTGTCGTGCGAGCCTATCTTTTGCAGACACACGAGATGCTGTTCGACGCTCACAATCACGCGTTCCGCGTCTTTGGCGGCGTTCCCCGACGCGGGATCTTCGACAACATGAAGACAGCCATCGACAAGGTTGGACGCGGCAAGCAACGCGATATCAATATCCGCTTCATGGCGATGGCCAGCCATTATCTATTCGAGCCCGAGTTCTGCAATCCTGCGTCGGGCTGGGAGAAAGGACAGGTGGAGAAGAACGTCCGAGATGCCCGTCACCAGCTCTTTCAACCAATACCGCGCTTTCCATCGCTAGAAGCCCTGAACGACTGGCTGGAGAGCCGTTGCAAGGAACTGTGGACACAAACCCGTCATGGCAGCCTGCGCGGGACCATCGCCGATATCTGGACGGAGGAAGTGCCATTCCTCATGTCTCAGCAACGCCTGTTCGACGGTTTTGTCGAATACACCAAGCGTGTCTCTCCGACCTGCCTCATTCACTTCGAGCGCAACCGCTATAGCGTGCCGGCATCCTTCGCCAATCGTCCTGTCAGCATGCGGGTCTATCCGGACAGGATCGTCGTTGTCGCGGAAGGCCAGGTCATCTGTGAACATCGCCGCGTGATTGACCGTTCTCACGATGGTCCCGGACATACGATTTATGACTGGCGACACTATCTGGCGGTCGTGCAACGCAAGCCCGGTGCGCTTCGCAATGGTGCCCCGTTCATCGAACTTCCGGATGCCTTCAAGTCGCTACAGCAATACCTCCTCAAAAAGCCCGGCGGCGATAGAGAAATGGTCGATATCCTGGCTCTGGTCCTGCAACATGACGAACAGGCTGTGCTTTCCGCCGTGGAGATGGCGCTGACATCAGGCGTTCCAACCAAGACGCATGTGCTGAACCTGTTGCACAGGCTCGTCGATGGCAAGCCTATCACCCCGCCAACAATCAATGCACCGCAGGCCTTGGCGCTTACAAATGAGCCGAAGGCCAATGTCGAGCGCTACGATGCGCTGAGGAAGAATGCGGAGGTGCGCAATGCGTCATAATCCAGCCAGTGGAGCCATCGTGATCATGCTTCGTGGCCTCAAGATGCACGGCATGGCGCAAGCCGTCGGGGAATTGACCGAACAGGGATCGCCTGCCTTCGAGGCTTCCATTCCGATCCTGTCGCAACTCCTCAAGGCAGAAACAGCTGAACGGGAAGTGCGATCGACGGCTTATCAGCTAAAGGCTGCGCGCTTTCCGGCTTACCGGGATTTGAACGGCTTTGATTTTGCCAGCAGCGAGGTCAACGAGGCGCTCGTGAGGCAGCTTCATCGCTGCGACTTTATCGACGAAGCCAACAACGTCGTTCTGGTCGGCGGCCCCGGTACAGGCAAAACGCACATTGCCACGGCCCTCGGCGTGCAGGCCATCGAGCATCATCGCAAGCGAGTTCGTTTCTTCTCGACGGTTGAACTCGTCAATGCGCTGGAGCAGGAGAAGAACCAGGGGCGGTCCGGCCAGATCGCCAACCGCCTGGTCCATTCCGACCTCGTCATCCTTGATGAGCTTGGATATCTGCCGTTCAGCGCCTCGGGTGGCGCATTGCTGTTCCATCTTCTGAGCAAACTATACGAGCGCACCAGCGTCATCATCACCACCAACTTGAGCTTCTCGGAATGGGCGAGCGTATTCGGTGACGCAAAGATGACGACGGCGCTGCTCGACCGTCTCACGCATCACTGCCATATCCTGGAGACCGGGAACGACAGCTTCCGCTTCAAAAACTCGACCGCACAGCAGCCTCAAAAGAAGGAGAAAAAGCCAAATCCTTGACCACGGCTAACCGCCGTTCCATACATCAAAGGCGGGTCAACTCTCGGTGAAAATCCCGGGTCACTTCTCAGTGGAAATCAACAAGATCGGCCTCGGCGGTCGCGCGATAGCTCGCCGACGGGCGGAGAAGGAACTTATCGAGGGTATCCCGTCTGATCGGCTTGCATCACTGGACGGGCTGTTAGAGGTTGACCCATCGATCGGCCAGACGCGCTTTCATTGGCTGCGCTCGGCGCCAGAAGCGCCGGGGGCATCCAACCTGGTAGGACTGACTGAACGGATTGCGTTCCTGCGCACGCTGGGGATCGATCCGAAATTGCGGGTGCGCATGTCATCGGGACGGTGGGACCAGATGATCCGTGAAGGCAACGCCACGCCAGCATGGCTGGCCAATGACTTCACCGCGAGTCGCCGGCACGCTTTGATTGTGGCACAAGTCATCAAGCTCGGCCAAAAGCTCACCGACGATGCAGTGTCGATGTTCATCAAGCTGATGGGTAGGCTGTTCTCGAAAGCCAATAACCGCAAGAAGCAGCGGCACATGGACTGCAGGCCGGAAACCGCCAAAGCGCTGCGCATGTTTCTTGACACGATCACGGCTCTGCAGTCCGCGAATGACTATGGCCGGAACGCGTTGGAGGTCCTTGATCAGAAAGTTGGTTGGCATCGGATCCTCCGGATGAAACCTGAACTCGAGTCGATGGTCGAGGACAACGAGGCGTCGCCGTTGACCTTGGCGGGCGAGCAATATGCAACCGTAAGCAAATATGTGGGCGCATTCTTGCAGGCGTTCACGTTCCAATCGGCGCGGCGACACGATCCTCTTCTTGCGGCAATTTCTATGCTGAAACGGCTCTATGCCGAGAAGCGGCGGACGCTTCCGGATCGCGTACCCGTCACCCACCTCAGTCAAACCGATCGAAAACTCATTTTCGGGGAAAAGCCCGATCGTCGCCTCTACGAGATCGCGACGCTCGCGGTGTTGCGAAACCGGCTGCGATCCGCAGACATATGGGTCGAGGGCAGCCGATCCTTCAGGCCGATCGACGAGCATCTCATGCCGCGGTCGACATTCACCAGAATGAAGGAAGAGGATCGCCTCGGATTGGGCGTCCATGGTGACGGCGCGCAGTGGCTTGCCGAAGTGCGTCAGATGCTCGACTTCAACCTGAAGCGGCTGGCGCACAGAGCACGGTCCGGAAAGCTCGAAGGAGTTCGCCTTGAAGCTGGTACCTTGACCGTCACGCCGACCGCCGGCGAGGTTCCCGCTGCAGCCGAGGAACTGAATGCCGAGATCAGCGATATGTATCCAATGGTCGAGGTGCCCGACCTGTTAAGGGAAGTGCATGAATGGACTGGCTTTGCGGATTGCTTCACACATGTTCGCACCGGCGACGTCCCAAGGAATGTCTCGGCCATGCTGGCTGGCGTACTAGCCGATGCGACCAACCTCGGTCCGAGGCGGATGGCGAGTGCATCCAAAGGAATCAGCGCTCACCAGATCGGATGGATGCGCACGTTCCATGCGCGGTCGGAAACCTACCGCGCGGCGCAGGCCTGCGTGACAGACGTACACACCCGCCATCCGCATTCTCGCCTTTGGGGCAACGGAACAACTGCATCATCCGATGGCCAATTCTTCCGCGCGAGCGACCGCGCCGCAAAGCGCGGCGACATCAATTTGCATTACGGCAGCGAACCCGGATCGAAATTCTACAGCCATCTGTCGGATCAGTACGGGTACTTCAGCATTCTGCCGATCAGTCCGACCGAGAGCGAGGCGGCCTATGTGCTCGATGGACTATTCGATCAGGACACGGTCCTCGATATCCAGGAGCACTTTACCGATACTGGCGGCGCAAGTGATCACGTCTTCGGGCTGTTCGCGCTGATCGGCAAGCGGTTCGCACCGCGACTGCGCAATCTCAAAGATCGGAAGTTCCATACGTTCGAGAAAGGTGCCGCATACCCGGCGCTGTCGAACCACATCGGCGCACCGATCAATGCAGCTCTGATTCTCGACCATTGGGATGATCTGCTCCATCTGGCGGCGTCAATCACGACGCGATCCGTAGTGCCGTCCACGATCCTGAAGAAGCTGTCCGCGTCTCCGAAGGAAAGCCAGCTCGCAAGGGCGCTACGGGAACTTGGTCGCATCGAGCGATCGCTGTTCATGATCGAATGGTACTCGAGCCCGGCGCTACGGCGAAGGTGCCAAGCCGGCCTCAACAAGGGCGAAGCTGCGCATAAGCTGAAGCGCGCCGTTTTCTTCCACGAGCGCGGCGAAATCCGCGACCGATCGTTCGAAAGCCAGGCGTTCCGCGCCTCCGGCCTCAATCTCGTAGTCAGCGCGATCGTGCACTGGAACACGGTCTATATCGAACGGGCCGTCACCCACTTACGTAAGGCGCGTCACGACATTCCAGATCATCTCCTCAAGCATGTATCGCCGCTCAGCTGGGAACACATCAATCTGACCGGCATCTACACCTGGGATGCAGAACACCAGATGCCTGAAGGCTTCCGGTCGCTCAGACTTCCGGCTCGGCTGCGCCGCGCCGCATGACGTTCATGCTCCGTCCGACCTTAGCGTGTCGCTGGGAACAACTCTTGTTCCGTCCCCATGCAGGAACGATCCGTGCTCATTCCGGTGAAGCGCTGACATCCAAGTTTCCTCAAGGATCAGGCGGGATGCCGTCCGAAGCGAAGGAGGAGATCTGGAGCGAATGGGATGCGTTCCGCGCCTATGCTGAGCGGATGGGAATCCTGGCCGGCGGCTTGGCCGAAGCTGCCGACAACGGGCTGATGAAGGACATGGGCGGGCATGCCATGGAGCATGGCGATCACCTGGACCCGGCCATGCTCGCCGCCATGCCCGCCGACGGTGTGTTCATGATGATCGGCAAGACATGCTCGGCCTGCCATGAGAAGTTCCGCCAGAAGATGGAGTGAGAGCCGACAGGAATTGCTACGAACGCTATTTCCTCCGGCGGACGATTCTTTGATCAGGATTCCAGTCCATCAAACTTCCAAAGTCGCTGATGGCAAATTGCACGTTCTGCTCAGTAAGATGACGGCGCCAGGCCATGGCAAATGGCTGCTTTCGGGTGGCTACTGACTGTCGCTGGATGACGGAAATGAGGGCGCATACCGGACTGGCGGCCCAGTTGGACTTCTCACCCCGTCAAATGAGTTCTTTCCTGTCTACACGCAATTGCCGTCGTTCACTCGACAGCCGCTAGACGCTGCAACGAGAACGCAATAAGCCTTGGTCAATCGGCTTGGCCTGCAAGCACCGGCGGCATGTGGAGATAGCGGGCGACCTTACGCTTCGCCGCAATGTCGCTCCACTCGGCCTCGACCTGCGCTTCGCTGAGACCGATGGCGGCGCCGGCCTCGGCGGCGGGAACGCCGTTGTCGAGAGCGTAGAGGCAGGCGTCCATCTTGGCGTAGGGCAGCGCGAAATAGAACTCTTCCTGCGTCTGCGGCAGCGAATAGGTGTCGGTGGTCGGCGGGCGCTTGCGTATCTTTTCGGGCACGCCGAGATGGGCGGCAAGTTCATAGACCTGCGACTTGTAGAGATGGGCGATCGGCTTGATGTCGGCGGCGCCGTCGCCGTTCTTGACGAAGAAGCCCTGATCGTATTCCAGCCGGTTGGGCGTGCCGATGACGGCGAAGTTCAGCCGGTCGGCGTGGTAATATTCAAGCTGCTTGCGCGTGCGCTGCTTCATGTTGGTGGCGGCGACAATGCCGAGATAGGCGTCCGCCGGCAGGCGCAGCTTGCGCATGGCGCCATCGGGCGCGCGCACCACCAGCGACGAGATGTTGTAGCCGCCCGCCGTCAGCGCGTTGTCGAAGACGATCTTGCTCGACCAGCCCGCGCCATAGTCCGGCACGACCTGGCGGATGGCGTCGTCTCGGCGGCGATAGCAGCCCATCGCATCCAGCGCCGGGCCGATATCCTCGACCGCGTGTTCGATGCCGAAGGTTTCAGCCACGGCCTCGCCGAGCCGGCGGCTTTCGGGATCGGAATCGTGTTCGGGCATCAGCAGGCCGAAAACGCGTCCGGAACCGACGGCACGCACCGCCAGGGCGGCGCAGACGGCGGAATCGATGCCACCGGAAATGCCGATGACGAAGCCGCGCTTGCGCAGATCGCCGCGCAGGATGTCGCGCATGCGCGCGGCGATGCGGTTGGTCTCGGCCCCGGCGTCGACGGAAAGAGCCGCAAGAGTGAAGGCCGGAGCCTGTGTGCTCGTTTCGCTCATGGCGTGGTGCCTCCACCCGATGCAAGGCGGCGGCTGAGCTTGCCGCTACCGGTCTTTGGCAGCGCCTCACAGAACTCGACCTGCCGCGGCACCATGAAATCGTTCAGCATGCGGGCGCAATGACGCAGGACGTCTTCGGCGGTCAGCGTATCGGCCGACGTGACGATCATCGCCTTGAGCGTCTCGCCCAGCACCGGGTCCGGCATGCCGACGACCAGCGCCTCGACCACGCCCTCCAGATCGTAGAGGACGGATTCCACCTCGCGCGGCGCGACCTTGAAACCGCCCGTCTTGATGATGTCGTCCCGGCGCGAGACGAAAGTGACGTAGCCGTTGCCGTCGGCAAAGAACAGGTCGCCGGTATGGAGGCGCCGGGCTCCCGTCAGCGGATCGGGACGCAGGGCTTGCGCCGTCGCATCGGCATCGTTCCAGTAGCCACGCATGATGTGCGGCCCCGAAACGACCAGTTCCCCGACAGTACCGGACGCAACCTCATGACCGGTCTCGTCGACGACTTGGATGGCGGTTCCCGGAATGGCGATACCGGCGGAGGCCGGGCGCAGGTCGATGTCGCCCGGCGGCAGCCACGTCGCCCGCACGCATTCGGTCTGGCCGTACATGGAATATAGCTGCACGCCAGGAAGCAGCGCGCGCAGCCTGCGGATATGAGCGACTGGCAGGGGAGCGGCTGCGCTGGTGATGTAGCGCAGGCCCGCAAACAGGGCCGGGTCCAGCTCTTCCATGCGCAGCAGCAGGGCAACCATGGAAGGCACCATCGGAAAACCGGTGACGCGCTCTTCGCGCAGGCGCTCCAGCACGGCGGCCGGATAGGCGAAGGATTTCTCCAGCACCAGCGTGGCGCCGACGCGCACGGCGGTGATCAGTTGCGTTAGCCCGTACCCAAACGACAGCGGCAGCACGCTGAGGATGACATCGGCTTCGCCATTGCCGAGATAGGAGACGATGGAGGCGGTCGCCGCATCGATATTGTCGTGCCCCATCATCACGCCCTTGGGATCGCCCGTGGACCCCGACGTGTAGATGATGGTGGCGAGATCCTCGTCGCAAAGCGCCGGGTCGGCGGAAAACGGCCCGGTCTCCAGGCATTGCGCGAAATCGGCGGCTGCCGGCAGCGCCGGATGCGGGCGGGTCAGGACCACCGCCGGGCGCGCTTGCGGGTTGATGGCAAGCGCATCCGCGACCGTGGCCGCGCCCCTGGCGTCGGCGACGATGGCCGCGGGCGAACAATCCGCGATGATGAAGGCGAGGCGCTTCGCCCTGGTAGACGGATTGACCGGGCAGGCCACGGCGCCCGCCTTCCACACGGCATAGAATGCGACGGCGGTCTGCCAGCCATTGCCGGCGAACACAACGACGCGATCGCCCCTGCCGACACCATTTTCGGCGAACCATGCGGCAAGGCCATCGGAGGCGTGGCAAAGTTCCGCGTAGCTTACCCGCCGCGCGCCGTCGACGATGGCGGTCTTGCCGGCATGGTGCCGGCAGCTTTCGCGGAGGTGGCTTTCAATACGCATCGCCGCGCTTTCAGGCCGCCTTCTTGCGTTCAATGAAGGCGGCAATCCGGTCGATGGAATCAAGGTTGGCCGGCACGATGTCCGCATCGGCGACCTTCAGCCCGAAGCTTTCTTCGAGAAAGCCGACCAGTTCGAGGATGCCGGTGGAATCGACCAGATCGTTTTCCATCAGCGACAGATCGCCGGGCAGAGGCTGGCTATCGTCGCCGAACAGGAAGTTCTCGACGATAAAGTCGCGGATCTTCTTTTGCACAGCATCAGACATGCGCCTGGTCCTCACCCTGTTTCCGTCCGGCGCGGCTGCTGGCTTGCGGCAAAGGTCCGGTGCCACAGCTGCGTCGAGAGAACGCCCATGAAGGCCGTATTATCCTTGAAGCTGGTTGCCCTTCCGTTAAGCGCCTTGCATTTCAGCTTCTCCACCATCCCCGCATTGAACAGGCCGGCCCCGGCGAGCGCATCGCCCGAGAACGCCGCATCCACCACGGGCCGGGCGGCGGGAACGGAGAACGCCTGGCTGTCAGGCGCGCGATAGGGCTGCTTGGGGCGGTCCACGACCGCATCCGGCACCAGGCCGCGCGCCGCTTCCTTGAGGATGAATTTCTCTTTCAGGCCGCGCAGTTTCAGGTTCGGATGAAGTCCGGCGGCGAAGGTGACGACGCGATGATCGAGAAACGGAAACCGGCCTTCCACGCCATGCGCCATCATCACCCGGTCGCCCTGGCTCGACAGGATGTAACCCGGCAGCAGGAAGCGGGTTTCGAGATATTGCGCCTGGTTGAGCGGGTGCCAGCGGCCGAATTCTTCGGGCAGTTGCGCGGTGAGATCAGCCGCCGCGTCATAGGTGCCGAGCGCATCTTTCAATGCCGGGAATAGAACAGCTTCGCCGCCGCGGTCGAACGGAAGCGCGGACGGTGCGAGAACAGCGGATCGGTGAGCTCATCCGTGCCGGCGGAGAAGAAATGGGCGAGATAGTCGGCGCTCTGGCGCTGTAGTTGCGGCAGATAGGGATAGAGTCGCTGGAACAACAGGGGCCGACGCGCCGAACCCGGCTGGCGGGCGCAAAAGCGCCGCATGGCGGCTTCGCGGAAAATATCGTAACCGGCGAAAACCTCGTCGGCACCCTCGCCGGTCAGCGCCACCTTCATGCCGTTGTCGCGAACGAGCCCGGCCAGCCTGTAGAGCGGCGCGGGGGCGGTGCGCAGGACGGGGCATTCGGCATGCGCGACGATGTCGGGGAAATCGGCGACGATCTCCTCTTCCCCATAGGATACCCGGTGGTTCGCCACGCCGAGCCTTTCCGCCACCTCCGCTTGCCAGCGGCTTTCGTCGTGTTCGGCGGAGCGGAAGCCGACCGAGAAGGTTTCGAGCCGTCCCGGCGCCAATCGCGCGGCAAGGGCGGTGATGAGCGAGGAGTCGAGCCCGCCGGACAGATAGGCGCCGACCGGGACGTCGGCGCGCAGACAGATGTGTGTGGCGTCTTCCAGCAATGCGCCCAGTTCACCCACCGGGTCCGCCGGGGTCTCGAACTCGCCATCGCGGGGAAATTCCAACCGCCACCACGGGCGCACCATCCGCTCGTGCTCCTGCGCGATCATCATGTGTCCGGGCGGCAGTTCGCTGACGCCCTTGAACGCCGTGCGCGGGGCGATCGGCGCCCATAGCGTGAAGACCTGATCGAGCGCGACGGGATCGAGTTCGGCCGCAAGCCCTGCACCTGCATCAGCGCCTTGACTTCGGAGGCGAAGAACAGCGTGCCGCCGATATCCGTGTAATAGAGCGGACGCACGCCCATGCGGTCGCGCGCCAGCCACAGGCTCCGCCGCCGCGCATCCCACAGCGCGAAGGCGAAATCGCCATTGAGTTCGTCGAGGCAGGCCGTGCCCATCTCGTCATAGAGATGAAGGATCACCTCCGTGTCGCTGCCGGTCGAAAGCGCCGCCCGCGCGCCTGCAGACGCTCGCGCAGTTCGACGTAATTGAAGATCTCGCCATTATACGAGATGACCAGATCGCCGCTTGCATCGGCCATGGGCTGCTGGCCGTCGGCGAGGCCGACGACGGAAAGCCGTGCATGGGCAAGCCCGATGCCAGGCGCCGCATGCGTGCCCTTCTCGTCTGGCCCGCGATGGCCGAGCGTGCCGGCCAGGCGCTGCAGCAGCGCCGGCGCCGCATCGGGTAAAACACCTGAACCGAAAAAGCCTGCTATGCCGCACATCGCGCTCGCCCGCCCGTCAATCGAAGCGGTCGCCGATGAGCCGCGTCCAACTCTCGCCCGACAGGCCATTGAGAAAGGCGCGGCCTTGCATGGCGGCGTCCGCCAGTTCCGGCCTGGAGGAATGGAACACGGTGGACGAGGCATGCAGGAAGGCGAACTTGCGGTCGAGCATGGCGTCGAGCAGCGCCGGCTGGGTGCGGCCGCGAATGGCGGCAAGGCCGCGCGCATGGGCATTGGCGAGCAGGCGTTCCAGCACCAGCCTTTCCATGCCGGGCGCGGCCATGACCTGCATCACCCGGCCGATGCCGCCGCGGTCGCCATAATAGACGAAGAGGCCGGCAAGCTTGCCACCACGGGTGTGCAGGATGCGCTGGACGCGCGCGCCATGCTTGGCCTTGGCGCGGGCATGGGTGAGCATGCGCGCAAGCTGTTCGTCGCTCCAGCGCGGATGCAGGGGATGATACACCACCAGTTCCAGGATGGCGGCGGCAAGTTCACCCTCGTCCGGTTCGGTTTCGGCAAGCGCATCCGCCTTGCCGGGACGCGGCTGGTAGCCCGCCCACGACAGGCGGTTCGCGCCGGCGCCCGCCGCGCGGTCGGCCAACCGGGCCAGCGGCGTAAATGCCCCCAGAAGGCCGAAGCGGCTGGCGGCCATGCGCGTGACGAAAGCGGCCGGGCGGATGACGCGCAGATATTCCAGGCTGTAGGAGGCCAATACATGGGCGCCCATGCGGCGCCACATCGCCGTCGAAAGATCGTTGGAGGTTTCGCTGAAGGACAGGTCCTGCGGGCCGGACAGCACGGCTTTCAGAAGACGTGCACCTGCGAAGGGGTCGGCCTCGTGGTCATCGACCATCCATGTGGTGCAGATGGCGGCGCGCAGGTGCTCGCCGTCCAGTTCCATGGTCTGGGGGAGAACGCCGATGAAGCCGTTCAGCCGGCCGTCTTCGGTGACGTGAACGCGCGAAACGATCTCCCCGTCGCATCCGTATGGCCCGCAGAAAAGATCGTCGAGATAGACCGCGAGCGCCGCGCCACCATCGGCAGAGGTTTCATGGCGCAGGATACGCAGGAACATCTGCGCCACCGCCGGGGCGTCGTCGTGCTCGAATGGCCTTACCTGTGACACATGCGTGGTCCCGTCATGCCAGAGCCGGTCGGCACGCTGCGTCCAGCGCACAAACCAGCAACTGCAACTGCATAGGGCAACACAGTTAAGTTTCGCTTAGCTGGCTGCAGTAGCGGCATTATGCCGCTTGAGACTGGAGCGAGCCATGTCCCATCCCAAATCGCTTTCTTTGATAAGATATCTCCGATGACTGTTTTCTGCTCCTCTAGGACCTTCGCCATTAGCAGCGAATGGCAGCTATTGGGATGAGCGCTACCGATCACGAATGACCGATTTGGGAGCGCAAACCGGTCACAGAATTCCCCAGGCCCGATACCGTCCCCTCCCCGTCATTTCGCGAACACCAAGCTCACTGACGAGATTCAATGCCCCACGAGGCGTGATCTTCGCGGCCTTGGCGACCATGTGTGCCGAGACGATGGGTCGCGACAAAAGAAGATCGATGGCAACGGGAAGGCTGCTTGATATGCGCTTGCCGACAGCGCGACGCTGGAGTTGTCGTTTCGCAAGCGTCAGACGGTCGATATCCTTTATTCCGGCCGAGGCGGCAGCGCTCATCCCATCGAGGAACGCGACAAGCCTCGTTGTCCGATCGCGGGCACGCCGGCGTTCCCGTGGAATTTCCCGCAAGCCCACCGAATAGGTGAGCAGATGCGATCGAACCTTTCCCCGGGATCTCAAGAAATCCGAAACGAGCACCTGCCCGAGCCAATGCTGCCGTTGCAGGGGTTCGAGGTGCTCCCAGGCATCCCAAAGTACTGCGGCGGCCATTGTGGCTGGCAGCGGATCGACTTCCTTTACTAAGGCGAGCCACTCGCCAATCCGCTCGCCTTCATCCCAGTCCGGATCGCGAATAAGCAGCCCGCCAACCCGGACCTCTGGTTCTCGCTTCCTTGGTTGGGCTGGCTCGTTGCCATCCACCAGCCACTTGGTCCGCGCGAGAACCTGATCGATTTCGGCCAGCTCAGGAGAGATCGCTGCGTCACCAACCACGTCGAATTCGTTCCCTTCCCCTCCCCTGTCGACGGGCTCAGCTACTATGGCGGCCTCTATCGCGACGCCAGCCAGCGCCATGATGCCCGACCGCGAAACCGCCCAGCCCGGATCGTTCCGCGCCACCCGGCGCCGCGCCCGCACAATGCGGTGCGCAATGACGAGTTCATGGCTCGGCGCGCGAATGTCCATCTGTGCGTCGTGGAGAACGAGGTCCTCGAGATGGACGAGCTCGCCGGCGATCCACATGCTGGAGACGGACTCGAAGAAATCGGCACGCTCGACGAACCCTGCGCCGACCTCCGACCGTGCCACGCGCTCATCAAGCCGAGCGAGGGCATCCTCCGCAGCCGCCATGGGTCCAACCATGGTCTCTAGGCGCAAATTGTCGATTTCATAAGACATTGATTAACCGTAATTAATAGTTTAATACGGAAGCTATCATGCTTTTTGTTTCCGTCACACCGGTATTTGTAATGCGTCTGAAAATTCAATACGCGCTGTGGCCTTCGTGATTGAACAGAGGACCTGCAATCGATGCTCAGATCGACGAGAGAGCCTGTTTTTCCGAGGTTTTTCGCGCTTTCAGGTGTCAGAAAGACGCTCACGAGACGTTTACAAACGATCAGTTAGGCGTATCTTCCATATTTGTATTTCCGCCCCTCCCCGATCGCTCAGATGCTGCAAATGGCCACAAGCACGCACAATCGCCCTTCCCGACAGCCTCAGGGACGCCTGATCGGCTATGCGCGCGTCTCCACGGACGAGCAGGCGACCGAAGCACAGGAACGCGAGCTTGGCGCGGCCGGATGCGAGGTAATCGTCCAAGAACACGGCTCAGGCGCTTCCAGAGCGCGTCCCGCGCTTGCCAGGCTGATACAGGAGATAAGTGCCGGCGATACGCTTGTCGTCGTCCGCCTCGATCGTCTGGCACGGTCTGTGGGCCATCTACTCGATGTGATCGAGGATCTGACAGCGAAAGGCGCGCATTTTCGGTCACTGCGCGATCCAATCGACACGAGTACACCACAGGGCATGTTTTCATTGCAGGTGCTCGGTGCGGTGGCCCAGCTCGAAAGAGCACTGAACTCGGAGCGCACCAAGGCCGGCATCGCCAACGCCAAAGCAAAAGGCCGGTTACCGGGCAATCCCGGTATTCGAGAAAGACGTCCCGAGGCGCTCGCCAAGATGACAGCGGCCCAGAAAGCGGCTTATGGCGCAAGGCTGCAATCGACCGCCCAACAATGGTTGCCCACAGTCCGCCGCATGCGCCCGGACCACACCTGGGACGATATCGCCCGTTTCCTCAAACAGCGCGGTGTTAACTGGTCGCCAGAGCGCCTCAGACGTGCCGTCAAATGGATGGTGGCCGAAGGCATGGCAGATGACGCTCTGCTTAAGAAATCGCCGCCACGGCCGCCGGAAGACCGCCTGATGACGCTCGTTGCCGGGATCCAGTCTTCCAATCCCGGCCTCACCCTTCGCGAGATCGCGAGCCAGCTCGAACGCCTGCATGAACGCACACCGCGCGGCGGCAGCAAATGGTCGCCCTCTTCGGTCAAAAACCTGTTGGATCGGGCGAAGCGATTGGGTTTGATAGAAAGCGTCTAACCGCTGTCAGAGGCGATTGCTGGAAGCGGTTATCCTTGCAAATCTTCCATCACGTGGAGCAATTACAAGGTAAACTTACACTTTGAACATAGAAACGGGCCCATCAAAAATCCCACGGGGAGATCACTTCAACGCCGGTCTCAGCAAAATCCTTGACGTTTCGCGTTGCCAGTTGGCCACCATTGACCCGCGCGATCGCTGCGATCATGCCGTCTGGCGCTGACATCCTCCGGCCTTCCCGTTTGGCGGTGCCCATGATGTCGCCATAGGCCATTGCTGCCTCTTCCGTGAGACCAAAAATCCGGTCCGCGAAACGCCGGCGCCAATCGGACAAGCCCTGTTCAAGTCGTTTTGCCCGTTCATCGGGCCTTATCTGTTCGATGCCGTACGAGACCTCGGCAATGGTGACCGTTGGAAGCGCCAGTTCTGCATCATGACGGATCAACCAAGCCATGACGGCCTCGTCGGGCACCTTGTTCAGTGTCTCGGAGACCACATTCGTATCGAGAAAGATCAAAATTTGGGGCCCTCATGCACGGTACGATCAGCACGGATGACCTCTTCCAGATCAATATCGGTACCGAAGGCGCTGGACACGCGCTTGTAGAACTCCGCAGCCGGTTCCCTGCCTGCTTCGCGGACCTCATAGGCCTCCAAAGCACGCTCAACGATTTCCGCGATGGAGCGATGTTCCCGCCGCGCAAGACGATGTGCCAGATCACGTGCCCTTGCGCTTCGAACAGAGAGTTGTGGTTCTGCCATGGCGATTTCCTTTCTGGCCACAATATACGTCAAACTCTGCTTGCCATCAAGATGGCTATCGATGGCATGATGGCAGATACGATCACTTCTTCGGCCTGTTGAGCGAATTCAGCAGCGCATCCGACACCTCAAACCGCCCTTTCCCCGTTTCACCAGAACCGGTTGGTTCTCCACCGGCCTTTGCGGCCGCCTTGTCCGCATCGAGCTTGGCCCTGAGCAGTGCCATCACCATTGGCCAGGTTGAGAACTGCCCTTCCCTCGCCTTGTCGGTCAGGCTGCGCAGATAACCGCCGGCGCTGTTGATCTGGTCAGCCCGCTGCAGGATCGCAGCCAAGGTAATCGCCGCCTGCATCTCGCCCATGGCTTCGCAGGCCTCCTGCCAGGCGCTTGGACTGACCCCCAGCATCGGCCGGGCGACCTCCGCCGCCGCCAGAAAGTCCCGCCAGTGGCGGATTTCACCACCAGGTGCCAGATCTTTCACGTCCGGGCAGGCATCCAGCACGATACCCAAGGGCAATTCGCGTTTTGGCAGGCTCCGCAGGTTGTCAGTTTCCGCAGGCGTGGCGCCTGCTTCTTCTTTTCTTCCTGAGCCATATTCAGATTCAAGATTGGAGTCTGGATTTGAATTCTGTTTGTGGCGTCCAGAATGGGACTCATTGGCGTCCGGATTCTGTGTTTTTGCGAATGTTTCCAACCGGTCATGCACTTCCACCCAGAGATCCTGAAGCTCTTCGCACAGGCTTTCGACAAGCTGCCGTGGTGCGCTCCGCGGAAGACGGCCGATAATCTCCTGGTAGATCTGGCTGATACGGCCCCAATTGCCCGGTACGCCCTCCTCGATGCCGGCGTCGATCATCTTCACGATATCCCGGCGGAGCAGCGTCAAACGCTCCTTGGCGACCTTGAAAGCCTTTTTCTCGGCTTGGACGGCATCTGCGAGTTCCTCGAATTCCGCGGCGCGTGCGACGATCGGAGAAAGATCGAAGCCATAAGCCTGTTCGACCTGCCCGCCCCTGCCCTTGCGCGCATAGCGCTTGCCGTTCGGGCTGTCTCTGCGGATGATCAGCCCGCAATCGACCAGCACGGCCAGATGCCGGCGCAACGTCGTTGGCGGCATGCCATTGGCACGTGCCATCAGCTGTTCATTGGAAGGCCACACAATCAGCCCGCCATCGCCGGAGAGCTCGCTGTCGGGATGGAAGGACAAAAGCGCGTTAAGGATCGCAAGCGAGCGATCTGTAGCACCCAGGAGATCACGAGCTTCCCGGATCGACCGGAAGACCTTCCACTTCTCGACACTCGCGTCTTGCGGTATTGATTTTGCGGCGACTTGGCTGGCCATTTGGCCAAGCGTCATCGGCCGCCGCCCAAAGGGCGTCGTTGTCATATGAGTCTGCATTTTCTCATCACCTATCGCTAGGCAATAGAAATCGGCTCGCCAAAATGGCGCTAAACGACTCACAAGAGTCTTGACTGCGATTCCGGGAAGTGCGATTCTCTAGCTGCTAAACTATCGAGAAGGGCTTCCGGAAGCGATTTCGGTGGCCTTTTTCTTTGCCGGTTTTCCAGATAGCCGTGAATTCACGGCCGTTTCGTCACAGATCACCCTCCCCATTTGCCTCTTGAAATTCCTCATAGAGACGTCCCAACTGGTTTGAAACGAATGCGCCAAATTTGGCAGCATCGTTAGATTTCAAGCCAAGCGTGAAAGATCGCCCACTCTCTTTCGTGGAAACTTTGATGGCGTCGTTGGCCAAGGTCCAAGATTTCTCTGCCACTTTCTGCTTCTTCGGCTTTGTGCGGTTTTTCGCCTTGAGTTCTCCTACAACGCGGTCAAACCGATCCTCGCTCGAGAGGTCTGCCGCTTCGCGACTATTCGCAGCCTTCAAAGCGATTTCGGTGTTTCCCGGCTTATCGAGCATGAGCTTGAGCTCATACCACCGATCACGACCAATCCCTTTTGCTCGACCGATAGCCTTAATCAACTCTGGATCCAGCGATGCGACAGAGAGCATCTTTGACAAGGTCGGCTTATCGACACCAATCGCGGCCAATGCCGTCGAATTGTCAGAATCATAGTTGTTCCGGACAATGTCAGCGGCGAACAGTGCCTTTTCGATAAAGGAAGTGTTTGCACGCGCATTGTTTTCCTGACCCTGGGCAATAACGTGCTCGCGATCCGACATTTTCTTGACGACCGCACGAAGCTTGATACCGAGCTCCTTAGCAGCGCGGTGGCGCAAGCGGCCGAATACGAGCATGTAGCGCCCGGGAACTATAGGGTGGGGGCGCATCAGCGCGGGCGTATTTTGCCCAGACTGCCGAATAGATTCGAGAACCTGGCTGTAGTCAGCGTCATAGTCAGATTTTTCGATATTCACGCGATCCTGAGCGAATGATTCATCCACCAAGCTGGGATCAACTTCGACAATCGTTTCCCCTTCCATCAACTTATCTGCATGAGCAGCCATCTCATCGATCGAACTGATGATAGAACGAGATGCTCCCTTAATTGTATAATCCAATGCAACAGGGGTTTCGGCGTTCCTTCCACCGTTGTCCATGATGTCAGCAAATGGGTTTTTCCGCGCCATCAGACTAAATTCCTCGAAAATGGGTTATACCGCTGAAATATATCGGTTTTTGGGTGGTTTTGACGGCAGTCAACATCACAACCTCCCCCAAGCACGGTGTATCAATCCCTGGATCTCAAAATTCACCCCATCGAGGCTATCAATCGCGCGATCGTAGGTGTCGCGATTAAAGTTCGATCTCTCTACTTCGTAGAGCGTTTGTTTCGTCAAACCGGCGTCCGAAATTGCGGTGGATTTGAGCATCGGGTTCTTCAGAATTTCTTCTGCGAGCATCGACTGCATGAAACCCAGCATTTGAGCCTGAGGAATATCTGTCGGCTCGTACCGAGTAATAAGATATCGCAGCCAATCAAGCCGCACATGTGCACCCGCTTTTTTGATCGATTTTAAAATATTGCCAAGCATCAAAAGAAATTGGCTCATGGACATCAGATCAAGCATCTGCGGATGCACGGTGATGAGTACGGACGTCGCAGCCGAGAGGGCAGAAAGGGTCAGATAGCCAAGTTGGGGAGGGCAGTCGATCACAACGATATCGTATCGGTCATCCACTGATCCCAAAGTACGTGCTATCCGCGTGAAGAACCGCTTCCCCTCCTGAGAGGGCGACTGCATCGCTAAAGGTGTGTCGTATTCATATTCTTGAAGTTCAAGGTTCGCCGGGATGATATCCAGCAACGGAAAGTTCGTGGCGCGAACGACATCCTCGATCGGCACCGGGTCATCGTATCGTATCGCGTCATACAGCGATGGATTCCGATCAAGCTCGGGTTGAAAGCCATGAAGTGCGGAAAGGGACGCTTGCGGGTCGAGGTCAATGGCCAACACACGGTGCCCGGTAAGCGCAAGATGCTGTGCCAAATGCGCAGTAGTCGTGGTCTTGCCAGAGCCGCCCTTGAAATTGACGACCGAAACTACCTGCAGCTTCTCACCAGGTCGTCGATGAGGGACATATTGCTTGGCATCGGTGCGCCCATTCTTATCAAGATAGTCCCGAAGCTCAGACATCTGCTCAGCGGTGTAAAAACGTCTCCCACCTGAACCTACGAATGGTTCGGGCCCTTTGTTCTCCAAGTGGAGGCGTTTCAGATTGTTAGGACTAATTCCCAGATAATGTGCTACTTCGGCCATCGAAAATCGGCGAAGTGACTTCTGACCGGTTGTCGGAAACTTCTCAACGCGCAATTGATCGAGCTTGCGCGATATTTCGGCGCCTTGCGACAATATTTTGTCGTCAAACTCGAAAGCAGGAAGAGCGGACATCCTGGGAAACCTCGAAGATTAGAAAATGGCGCTAAATACGGCCAAATGTAAGATTTAGCGCCAGTATGTTCGATTCTCCCTTTCTGGCAAGAGAAATAAGGTTAACGAAACCTTAACAAGCCTCGCAAGAGCGTCATGGAAAGGGCTATAAAAGTACCGCTTTATTACGTCTTTTCAATATCTTAGGTAGTTTCTACCCTCGAGCATCGCCGCGAGATCACCCCGGTAGTTCTGCCGGGGCCAAAGATGTGAATCAAATCCGCCTTCGACCCCATTTGCAAGGATTTAGGCGCTCTTCCCCAACGATTCCGGCGACTCAGTGGCTTGATGGCCGAATCGATACCCCGTTTCGGCCCCACAATAGCGCACCCGATTGACCCCGGCAGTTCTGCCGGGGTGATCAATTCGATCCGTTGAGCCACAACCCGCCCAAACTCAACAACCCGGGGGCAGGGTGGCATGGCATCGGCGCCAACCGACATCAGAAACATGGTTTGCGCATACGCAGGGACCGCATCATGAGCGCTGTTTCTTCGCATGCGCGCCTGGTCCGCAAGCTGCACGAAGCGCTGGGCGAAGTGATCTCGGCCGCGTTGGATGACGAACATGTCGTCGAAGTGATGCTCAATCCGGACGGGCAACTTTTTGTCGAACGGCTGGGGGAGGGGATTTCATCCATCGGCGCCCTGACGCCAGGCGCCGCCGAGATCATTATCGGCAGTGTCGCCCATGCGCTCCAGACCGAAGCCGACGAGACCCGGCCGATCATCTCCGGCGAACTTCCGATTGGCGGGCACCGTTTCGAAGGTCTTCTGCCGCCGGTGGTCAGCGCCCCGAGCTTTACCATCCGACGCCGGGCATCCCGGCTCATTCCATTAGCCGACTATGTGTCGTCCGGCGTGATAACCAAACTGCAGGCCTCGATCATCCGGCAGGCCATTGCCGACCGCCTCAACATTGTCGTCTCCGGCGGGACTGGATCGGGCAAGACAACGCTGGCCAATGCCGTCATCGCGGCGATTGTCGATGCTGCGCCGTCTCACCGCCTGATCATTCTCGAAGACACCGCCGAGATCCAGTGCGCGGCCGAAAATGCCGTCTCACTGCATACGACGGAGAGAGTCGACATGGGCCAGCTCCTTAAAAGCACCATGCGCCTGCGGCCTGACCGGATCATCGTCGGCGAGGTGAGGGACGGTGCCGCGCTGACACTGCTCAAGGCGTGGAACACCGGCCATCCGGGCGGCATCACCACAATCCATGCCAACAGCGCCCATTCCGCGCTTCGCCGTCTTGAGCAACTGACCGCCGAAGCAAGCCAGCAGCCCATGCACGCGGTGATCGGCGAGGCCGTTGATCTCGTTATCTCGATTGAACGCACAGCGACCGGACGGCGCGTGCGTGACGTCATGCGCGTCAACGGCTTCGAGCATGGGCGCTACCAGACAGACCATCACTCCCAGATCGACGAGGACAGTCATGCCGCATAGGTTCCGCAAATCCGCAATTGTTACCGGCCTCGCTCTTGCGACTGGCTTGGTCGTGGCCAGCCCCGCATTGGCAAGCTCTGGCGCTGGCCTGCCCTGGGAAGGGCCGCTGCAACAGATCCAGCAATCAATCACCGGACCGGTCGCGGGCTTCATTGCGCTTGCCGCGGTCGCGGTTGCCGGCGGCATGCTGATCTTCGGCGGGGAGCTCAATGATTTTGCCCGGCGGCTGATGTATGTCGTTCTCGTTGCCGGTATTCTTCTTGGCGCGACCCAGATCGT
>JAWKWE010000010.1 GCA_041397645.1 Hyphomicrobiaceae bacterium
TCGCGCTCGCCGAAAACGGCGGCGGCCTTCAGGGCATCGAAGAGGCGGTAGCCTGCATCACCATCCTTGGCCGCTGATACAGAAGATCGAGCAAGAGGGGCTCTCATGCAGTTGAATGGAAAAGTTGCAATCGTGACCGGCGCGGCGTCGGGGCTCGGGCGGGCATCGTGCGTCACACTGGCGAAGGCGGGCGTGCGTGTCGCCGCCTTCGATCGTGACGAGTCGCGGCTCGCCGATCTTTGCCGGGAACTGGGGAGCGCGGCATTCGGGCGTGTTGTCGACGTTGCCGACGAGACCAGCGTTAGCTCCGCGATCGAGGCTGTGCTCGAAGCATTCCAGGCGGTTCATATCGCCGTCAATTGTGCGGGCGTCGCCGATGCGGCCAAGACCGTATCGAAGGGGCAGCCGTTTCCGCTGGCGACCTGGAACAAGGTCATCGGCATCAATCTCACCGGCACCTTCAACATCATCCGCTTTGCGGCGCTCGCTATGACCTGCAACCAACCGGAGGGCCCGAGCGGCGAACGTGGCGTCATCATCAACACCGCATCCGGCGCAGCCTCGCAAGGGCAGGTGGGCCAGGCGGCCTACAGCGCCAGCAAGGCCGGCGTGGTCGGCCTCACCTTGCCTGTCGCGCGTGACCTCGCTGAACATGGCATTCGCGTCGTCTCCATTGCACCGGGGTTGTTCGACACCGGGATGGTCGCCGGCATGCCTCCGAAGGTTTCGCAGTCGATCGTCGATCGTATGATCCTTTTTCCGAACAGGATGGGGCAGCCCAATGAGTTCGCCAATTTGGTCAAGCACATCGCCGAGAATGCCTATCTTAACGCAACAACTATCAGCATTGACGCAGGCGCGCGAATGCAGCCGCGCTAGATCAGGCCGTTTATGGCCCTCCCCGGAAATTTCAATAGGGTTCAATGACCGCCGTTGAATACTTTGGACAAGATGTGCAGAATTTAAAGTCGCAATTTTAATAACGAACGTAAGAGTTCGCAGTTTTGTTCCGAGTGGTGCTCCACCAAGATGCTACCGACGAACTCTCGTTATGCAGCCAGCCTAGGAATTTTCTGGTCGACGAGAAGCAAGAACGGCGTTGCGGCTCGCGGCCGCGAGATTCTGGCCGAATGAGATCCTCGCCTCGTATCGGTACTCGCTCGGCACTGGACCGGTCCAGAACGGCCGCCTACTGGGCGAACGTGGCATGGCTTGGAGCGCCGTCGCCGGGCACCTCCGTTCAGATTCATCACAGGGCTGGTCAACCGCGTGTCCTCTCGATGGCTCGCCGCTTGGGACCGTCCAGGCCCGCACTTGCGCCCGGAAGAGCCGGGCTGTTGCGCGCACAGGTGGACGTCGGCCGGATAAATGTCACCTATTTGGGGCCTGCCGACCTGTCCGGAGGGCTGAAGCGGGACTAAGAGCTTGCCGATCTGGCCTGCACCGCCTTTTCGCTGAGCGCAGTGCAACTAAGCACTACGTCGTGCGACGAATGCCCGCTTTCGGTGGGATAAGCCAAGTGATTCGACCAGTAAGTCATTGATTGTTCTCAACCCGTCGCTGATCTCGTCGATAGCTCGGGCTTTCAGGTTGGCCTCGAAGCCGAGAAATCCGGCGTGATGCGACAGGCCGTGCGGGCGATCGCGGCGATTCACTAAAGCACCGTTCCGTGGTGCTCGGTGATCGACGTCTTTGACGTGGGTGGGGGGCCATCAGCCTCAGACTCATTCCGCGATCCGTTATGCATTGCCGTCAGGACGATGGGGATCATTGCCCCTGGAGGGTGGCATCGAGGCCGCCTATCGGACTGAACGCGATGCCGCCAGCGATCCCGCGGCCAATTATCAGGAAATTGCGGGGCGCCTGGAAGCGCTTCGATCACCGTTCCGCACGGCGGAGGCTTTTAGCGTCGAAGACATCATCGATCCGCGCGACACCCGCCGGCTGCTCTGCGAGTTCGCGAACATCGCGTCACCGCTGCGCCGGCCCGGCCCGATCAGCTTTCCAGTGCGACCTTAGTCCGAGGCGGTACGCGAGCGAAAACACGTATGTGTTCATTGCCCTGATCTCACCAGCCTCGGCTTGGATTGACGCCGGAGTTGGCCGAGAAGGGACCTCGCGGCCATCCGCCAAAGCGGAGCAATTTCGGGAGAAACCATGAGGGTGCAACTTGTCCTGACGTTCGTCGCCGTCTGGTCTGCGTGTGCGGTTGGCGAAGCCTGGGCGCAGAGCCAGCCAGCACCCGAGGCGATCTCCATCCCGGTGCTGACGCCACTGACCGGACCGCTCGCGATTCTCGGACAGGACGGCAAGAAGGGGCTCGAAATTGCGGTCCAACAGATCAACGAAGCTGGAGGAATCGCGGGCCGCAAGCTCACTGTGGAGGTGACCGATTCACAGGGAAAGCCCGACGTTGCGCGGCGCGAGATGGAGCGGCTGGTCCGGCTGCAAAATGCGCCGCTGGTCATGGGTTGTGACATCAGCGCATCGACCTCGACCGCCGCCCAATTCGCCGAAGCATCGCAGACCCCTCTGTTCAATGTCAGTGCCGTCTCCTCCGAGATCATCAACCGGCACTATCGCTGGTATTTCACCCAGCAGATCACCAGCAACGACGAAGCAGATACGGCCGTCGCATTCCTCAAGTCGATCACCGAGAAGAACGGCGGCCTCAAGGCGCAGAGGATAGCGCTGCTTTATGAAGACAGTCCGCGCGGCACTGACACCGCTGACCTCGTGCGCAAGCAGCTCGAAAAGGAAGGGGCGAAGCCAGTTGCCGACGTATCCTATAATCGTGCCGAGCGAAATCTTCTGCCCGTCATGAAGAAAGTGCAGGAGACGAATCCAAATCTCCTCGTCTGGGCCGGATATACCGAGGACGTGGTGGCCGGCATCAAGGCGATGCAGCAGCTCGAGTTCACACCCTACGTGGTCGGCATTGGAGGGGGGCCGGGCGATCCGAGGTTGCCGGAGCTTGTCGATGCAAAGTTCATCGATCGCCTGAAGCTTTCCAATATCGACTATTTCAGTCCGGACCTGAAGCGCGTTGCGTACCTGACGGAGCAATATCGCAAGAAGTATAACCTGCTGCCTTCTAGCTATACCGGCATGTGTTACACTGGAGCTGTGACACTCGCGACGATCCTTGAGAGAGCTTACGCCAAATCACCAAGTCCGACGCGCGGCGATATGCAAAGCGTCCTTCGCGAACTGGACTTAAGCTCAGATCAGACCGCCATTCCTGGCGCCATCAAGTTCGATGCTGACGGCCGCAACGTCGGGGCTCGCGCCCTCGTCGCGCAATGGAAGGACGGTGCAAATCACAAGGCGACGGTCTTCCCAGCCCCGATTGCGGCCGCTTCGCCTGCACCTCTGAAGTGATGATTGGCGTGCCGAGCTCCGAGCTATTGCTGCAAGCCGTCGTGTCCGGGGTGCTGATGGGCGGCATCTATGCGCTGATCGCCGTCTCTCTCGCGCTAGTTTTCGGCGTGATGCGCGTCCTGAACTTCGCCCATGGTGATCTCTTGATGATCGCCATGTACGGCGTTGTGGTTCTCAACCATCAATTTGGGCTTTCTCCCTATCTGGCGGCCCTGGTTCTCGTTCCGGTGATGGGCCTGTTCGGAGCGCTGCTGTTTCTCACCGTCATCAGGCCGGTGCTTGGTTCCAGCCCGCTGATGCAGGCGCAGCTCACGATCGGCGTGTCCTTTGTCATTCAGAGCGCTGTGTTGATGGTGTTTGGTGCAGATCTGGTCAACACCAACTCGTCATTCGCCGATATGGCCTATCGTATCGGCGGCATCGTGATCGGCGTGCCGCAGCTCGTCGGATTCGTCGTCTCGCTTTTGGTGTGCGGACTTCTCTCGGCGTTCCTGACCATGACGGAAGCCGGACATCGCATCCGCGCAACCGCGCAGGATCCCGGCATGGCTTGGCTGTGCGGCATCGATGTCAAACGCACACAGCTCTTCGTGTTCGCGGGTTGCATCGCTATCCTCGCCATCCCGGCCGGATGCCTCATGACATTCACCTATGTCACGCCATCCGCCGGCATTCGCCTGAGCCTGCTTTCATTGCTTGTCGTCGTGCTCGGCGGGCTCGGCGACCTGCGTGGTGCGTTCGCGGGCGGTCTTATCATAGGATTGATTGAATCGCTGGCTGCGGCGCTGCTCAATAACCCGGCGGCGCCTTCGCTGACTTATCTGGTGTTTGGCGCCGCGCTACTGCTCCGGCCGCGAGGCCTGTTCGGTCGCGGAAGCAACGCATGAGCAGGCTTCTGTCACGCATCGATCGGCAGATCGCAATCAGCATTTTGATCATCGTGGTGGCAACGGCCGCGGTGCTGCAATTCTCGGGTCCCTATGCGATCTCGATTGCGGTCGCCCTGCTGACCTGGATGTATCTATGTGTTGCCTGGAACATCATCGGCGGCCTCGTCGGCCAGGTCTCGTTCGGGCATGCCGCATTTTTCGGAATCGGCGGCTACGTCTCGACTTATCTTGCCACGGTCTATGGTGTCACCCCGTGGATCGGCATGCTCGTGGGCGCGACATTCGCTGCTGCTGCGGCGATCGCTGTCGGATATCTGCCGTTTCGCTGGAATCTTAGCCCGCTGGTATTCGCGCTGCTGACGCTGGCGTTTTCCTATGTGCTCGAATTCGGCGTCGGGGGCATCAAAGCGCTCGGCGGGACCAACGGGCTTTATGCCAAGGCGGTCGGCTCGACGGTGTGGGATATGCGTTTCGCAGAGCCAGGCGCCTTCCTGGTCGTGATCGCTGCCATGCTTTGCGCGCTCCTGGCCGTCGTGTCGTTTCTCTACGCCGGCCGGCTGGGGTTCTTCTGGCGCGCCGTGCACGACAACGAGGCAGCCGCCGCCGCGATGGGCGTCAATCCCTTTCGGATCAAGCAGCAGGCGCTTGCGATCAGCGCGTTCGCGACGGCGCTCGCCGGCAGCTTTCAGGCGCAGTTCATCGGCTTCATCGATCCGCCATCCATGTTCGGGATCGAGACAACAATCTTCATTCTCCTGTTCACCGTGGTTGGCGGCGCCGGCACGTTGATTGGCCCTCTGATCGGTCCGCTGCTGCTGTTCCCGGCCGGCGAGATCATGCGCGTCTATTTGCAGGATCACGGCGGCGGCGCGTTTCATCACATGCTGTACGGCCTCGCGCTGATCGCGGTGATATTGCTCTGGCCGGGCGGGGTGGTGGCGGGCCTGTCGCGGCTGGGCATTTCCCGAGGCCGGCTGAGAATCGCGGGCGCGGCGAGCGGATTGTCTGCGAGGTCCGGGCTGCCTGCGCCCGGCGTTCTCGAAGTCAAGGGTCTCAGGAAAGAGTTCGGTGGGCTGGTCGCCGTCAACGATGTTTCCTTTGATGTGAAGCGCGGTGAGATCTTTGGCGTAATCGGGCCAAACGGGGCGGGCAAGACCACGCTTTTTTCAATGCTCGGCGGATTCGCCAAGCCGACCTCCGGAAGCATTTGGTTCGACGGGCGAGAAATCCAGGCTCTGGCCCCATTCGACGTATGCCGCTTTGGCCTCGCCCGCACGTTTCAAATCACGCAGGCGTTCCCGAGCCTGAGTGTTCGCGAAGTTGTGGTTGCTGCCGCTCTGGTCCGAAACGGCGAGGAGGAGGCCGTGGCGTTAGCTGACGATATCATCGCCCGGATGAAGCTTTCGGCGCGGTCCAACGTCAAGTCAGCCGATCTGACATTGGCCGAACAGCGCCGGCTGGAAATTGCGCGCGCCCTGGCGACGCGGCCCCGTCTCATTCTCCTCGACGAGAGTCTGGGCGGGCTTACACCGCGTGAGGCTGATGAGGCCATCGACAATATCCGCAGCATTCGCGACAGCGGCATCACCGTACTCGTGATCGAGCACATGGTGCGCGCGGTGATGTCGCTTTGCGACCGCATCATCGTGCTCGATGCCGGTGAGGCGATCAGCCTTGGAACGCCGCAAGAGATCAGCCGCGATCCCCGCGTTATCGAGGCTTACCTTGGGGACGCCGCATGAGTAGTGTGCTTCGCGTATCGAACTTGACGGCGGGTTATGGCGCGCTGCGCGTCCTGCACGGCGTCGATCTCGATGTTGCTGAGGGCGAAGCGGTCGCTGTGCTCGGTGCCAATGGCGCCGGCAAGTCTACCTTGCTGCGCTGCCTGTCGGGCTTGCTCCCTTTCTCGGGCGAGGCCGTCTTCCTAGAGCGATCCATCGGCGGCGTTGCCCCGCATGTGATCGCGCGGCGCGGCTTGATCCAGGTGCCGGAAGCCCGCCACATCTTCCCGGACCTGACGGTGCACGAGAATCTGCTGGTAGGCGGCACGGCCATGCCGCAACAGAGCGACCGCATGCGCGTGCTCGATGAGGTGCTCGCGCTGTTCCCGATCCTGGCCGAGCGGCGCCGGCAGCAGGCTGGCACCATGTCAGGCGGGCAGCAACAGATGCTGGCGATTGGAAGGGCCCTCATGGGAAAGCCAAAGCTGCTGGTTCTGGATGAACCATCGCTGGGTCTGGCGCCGATCGTCGTGAGGGAGCTTTACCAAGCCGTCCGCCGCCTCATCGACAGTGGCTTGACGGTTTTGCTGGTCGAGCAAGACGTTACGCTCGCGCTGCAAGTCGTCGCTCGCGCGTATGTGCTTGAAGGCGGCCGCGTCGCGCTAACGGGGTCAGCGAGCGAGCTGCGCGAGAGCACCCACGTCCGCGAGCACTATCTTGGATGTTGAGCAGCGCCGGCGCGCTGCAAAAATCTACTTCGCGGTCGGTTGCAAGATGATCTTCCCAACCACCTGGCGGTCGGCGATGCGGCTCGCCGCCTCGACGAATCGATCCAGGGGATAACGGCCTTCGATCGTGGCGTGCAGGCGGCCGTCCGCGAGCATGGTGTAGGCCTCATCACACAAGCTCAAGCACTCTTGATGGCGGCCGCTCAGCAGCCGTGTCATCGAAGAGCCGATCACGGCGATGTCCTTGAGCAGCAGATAATTCGCCGCGACGTTCGGGATTCGCCCGGAGGCAAAACCGACCACAACGAGCCGCCCCTCCGGCCTGATACAACGGATCATGGCTTCGAAGGTGTCGCCGCCGACCATATCGATGGCAGCGTCCACGCCGTCGACGCCCTTGACCTCGAGGGCGGCACGAAGCCCGGCCTTGAGGTCAGTGATTTCATCGCTGCGTAGGACGAGATCGGCACCGAGCTCCGAGACGAGCTTCGCCTTCTCGGCGGAGGAGACAAGGGCCGCAACGCGTCCGCCGAGGGCCTTGGCATATTGCACTGCCAGCGAACCCATCCCACCGGCCGCGCCTGAAATCATCACCCATTCGCCTGGCTCAAGCCGCGCGCGCAGACTGATCGCTGCGACAATCGTGGGAATCCCCGTGCCACAAGCCGCCGCATCCTCGAACGATACGCCGTCGGGGATCTTGTGGCACACGCCGGCGGAGGCGACGGTCTGCTCTGCGAAGGCTCCATGGTTTGGCGTCGCCACGACCCGGTCTCCCGGAGCAAAGCCTCTCACCGTGTCCCCGACTGCCAGTACGGTCCCAGCCGCATCGCGGCCGGGGACGAACGGAAGGGACGCCTTGTGCTGGTATTTGCCTTCCATCATGAGCAAGTCGGCGAAATTGAGCGAGGCGGCCTGTGTCGCGATGAGGACTCGTCCGGCCCAGGCTTTAGGGGCTGATTGCTTCGACTTTGGCGTCGCGCCAGCTGTCGAGGCGATGCTGGACAAGGGCTCGTATCTGATTGTTGGTGCTTGAAGCCAACCTAAAACTCCAGATGATCTGATGGAATCGCGCCGGGTCAGAGGTCCTGAAACTTCGGCGGACGTTTTTCCCGGAAGCTCATCGCCTTCTCGCGTCCGTAATAAGGCGGATAATGCAGCAACAGCGACGTCATGCCGGTGCGAGCCTGCAACTCGCGCAGGTGGGCGATGACGGTCTCGGCCGAGCCGTGCAGCAAAGTACTAGCTAAAAGGCTGTTGTAGTCGATCGCCCCGGGCGCGGCGCAAGCCTTCCGGGAAAAAAGGAAGCCGTCTTTCCGCGGTCGCTGAAGCGATTAACTGCTCAAGGTTGAATTGTCAGTCCTGCAGCGCGAAGCCCATCGATCCCCCCCCTCGGTCATCCAGCCATCGAGCGCTTCGGCAAGAGGAATGTTCTCGGCTTTCCTCGGAGGCGAGGGTCGCGCCGGGACGCTGCGGCTGAACCGTGGTGCCGGCGCTGGCTGGACGACGCCATCGATATCGATGAAGACGTTTCGGGCCTTCACGTGCGGATGCCGGGGCGCTTCTTCCATAGTCAGAACCGGCGCAAAGCAGACGTCCGTCCCCTCTAGAACGGCACGCCATTCGTCGCGTGATTTGGACTTGAACGCTTTGGCGAGCACCGATCTGCCGGCCTCCCACTGCGACCGCACAAACTGCGGCGGCATCTCGGCCGAGTCGATCCCGAGCTTTTCGAGAAGCTCCTTGTAAAACTTGCCTTCGATCGGCGCGATCGAGATCAACTGCCCGTCAGCGCAGGCGTAGACATCATAGAAGAACGCGCCGGAGTCCGTGAAATTGGTCCCTCGCTCCGGGCCGATCAGTCCTGCGCCATATGTACCGAAGATGCTCGTCATCAAATGGGCCGTTCCGTCGACGATGGCAGCGTCGACAACTTGTCCCTTGCCGGAACGTTGCGCCTCCAGGAGAGCGCAGACAATGCCGAATGCCAAATAGGCCGCGCCGCCCGCAAAGTCGCCGAGCAGATTGAGTGGCGGCGTCGGCAACTGTCCCTTCCGCCCGATAGCGTTCAATGCGCCGGTGAGCGCAATGTAATTCAGATCGTGGCCCGCGGCCTGCGACAGCGGTCCTTCTTGACCCCAACCGGTCATGCGACCGAATACCAGCTTCGGGTTGCGCTTCAGGCAGACATCAGGACCGAGTCCCAGGCGCTCCATCACACCGGGGCGGAAACCTTCGATCAATCCGTCGGATTTCTCGATCAGATTGAGCACGACCTCGATCGAAGCCTTGTTCTTGAGGTCCAGCGCAAGCGCTTTTCGTCCGCGCAGCAGCAAGTCGTATTTCTCCGGCCGGCGGATACCAAGGCCCGAGTCGGCCTGCCGCTCGATGCGCAGCACGAGCGCGCCCATATCCGACAGCATCATGGCCGCCATCGGGCCGGGACCAATACCGGCCATTTCAACGATTCTCACTCCGGACAGTGGTCCCATGCAATCCTCTCAGGCGACGCGCTGTGCTGGCGTTTCCGACGCAAGGCCGAGTGAGGCGATCGAGGGGACCCGAACTGCCCTTGTCGATTTACCGGCTTCCGTGGGGCCCACGCTCACCAGCTTGAGGTGAGATTTCATCTCCTCCCGGATCGTTTCGACGATCTCGGCTTCACGCTGCTCCAGCGTCTCGCAAAGCCCGCCAACGCCAAGCGCCAGAGCGCGGCTCGTGCACGATTTGGGAAGCGCGAGCGCGATCATACCATATCCGTCGACGACGCGATTGCGGGAGAACGTATAGCCCCGCGCTTTCACCGCGGAGAGCTGGGTGAGCAATTCAGGTATGTCCACTTTGTCCGCAGGCGACAGCGCGTAAGCATTCATGCGGTGATAGAGGCGCCGGACCTCCTTTTCATCCATCGAGCTCAGGTGCACCTGACCAACGCCAGATGTCGCCAAGGGGCGCTTCTGTCCAATCCGGATGTGATGGGCAACCGCCAGGGGTTCGTTCAGGACGTGGATATATTGGGCCATGTCGCCGTTGCGCGCGGCAAGCACCACCAACTGGCCCGAACGCTTTCCGACCGCGCGCATGAGTCTCGGCAAGGCGCCTTCCTCGAATAGCGGCGGATTGATCCAGCTCCCGAGAAATGGCACCCGGTCGGTCGGCATATAGGTGCGCTTTTTTCTGTTGTAGTGCAGATAGCCCATGGCGGTGAGGCTGCGCAGCAGGGCGGCGGCGCTTGATTGCGGATAGCCGAGTGCAGCCGTAACGCCGACGACATTGAGCGGATGCTGCACCTCATCGAAATATTCGAGAATCTCAAGAGTCCGGGCGGCTGATTTCACGACGTGGGCATCGCGAGAAGATGCGCTGCAGCCTTGAGCTTTCATGGCCATCTCCCATCAGGTTGTTTCTTGTCATTTGTGAACGACGTTCGGTATTCTGAACGAGGGCATATCCGGTTGTCAAGTTCACAAAATCAGCCGTGCCGACAATGACTTGCGTGCTCGGCTCAGTTCTTGAACAGGCCAAATGATTGCAAAAGGCTTCGTTCGGGGGAGCCCGAGACGACACGGATGTGTTGAACGCGATGCCGCGGACTTGCCGGCGTTGACGAAGGGATTTGCAACGTTCACCAATGCAAACGACGATCGCTACTCATCTTGCCTATAGCGGTCGATAGAAACGGAGCACGTCAAACGTGAGTCAATGGCTTAGCGAAGATCAACTCCAGGTCCAGCAACTGGTCCGACGCGTTGCGACCGAGCGTGTCGCTCGACGCGCCCAGGAGATCGACCGTAAGGCCGAGTATCCGCAGGACATGTTCGACATGCTGAGGGAGCTCGGACTCTTCACCCTGCCGTTTCCGACGGAATATGGCGGCAGCAATAGCCTCCTATCGGCCTGCATCGCGGTCGAGGAGCTCGGTCGGGTCTGTTACAACACGGCCTATCTCCTGGTTCTGCAGTGGGTGCCGATCGGCGCGATCCTCGCCGGTGGCTCGAAAGCGCAGAAAGACAAGTACCTTCCCGGTCTTTCCGATGGAACGCTGCGGGGAGCGTTCTCGCTGACGGAGCCGCAAAGTGGCTCGGATGTCGCCGGAATCAAAACGCGAGCGAAGCGCGATGGCAAGGGCTATCGGCTGACTGGATCGAAGATCTGGTGCACCAATTCCGGCAATGCCGATTTCGTCCTGGTCGCGGTCCGAACCGGCGAAGACGGATCGCGCGGCAAGATCAACATGTTCATCGTGGAAAAGGGTACGCCAGGATTCACGGTCGGCGCCAAGGAAGACAAGATGGGCGCGCGCGGCGTAGGGGCGCATGCGCTGTTCTTCGATGACGCCTACGTGCCAGAGGAGAACCGACTCGGCGACGAGGAGACCGGATTCAAGGTGACGATGGCGGCCTTGAACGATTCGCGTCCCATCATGGCAGCGCGAGGGGTCGGTCTGGCGCAGGGCGCCATGGACCATGCCGTCGAGTTCATTACCGGCCGCCGCGCCTTTGGTCAGGCGATCTCCGACTTCCAGGGCGTGCGCTGGATGATCGCCGATATGGCCATTCAGATTGCGGCCGCACGCAACCTTACCTACGAGGCGGCAACCGCCGTCGATCGCGGCGTTCGCGGTGCCGCGCTCGGCCCGCTCGCCGCAATCGCAAAATGCTTTGCAACCGACACGGCCATGAAGGTGGCCACCGACGCGGTACAGCTCTTCGGCGCGGCCGGCATTTCCAACGAATATCCGATCAATCGCTACTTCCGCGACGCTAAGGTGCTTCAGATCATCGAAGGCACCAATCAGATCCAGCGCAATATCGTCGCTAAGTCGGTATTGTCGCACTAAGAAGATCATCACGCCAGAAAAATTGGAATCCAACATGGAAACACTCGGGATCGGGCTACATTTCGAAGACGCTACGCTCGGACGAAAGTTCAAGACCATAGGCCGGACCGTGACCGAGCCTGATATCGTCAACTTCATCAATTGCACGGGCATGACCGAGGTGTTGTTCACGAACCTCGAATTTCTCAAGAATGAATCCGACATCAAGGGCCGGCTCGCACCGGCCGCCCTTGTCTACTGCTTTGCCGAGGGCCTTCTGGTTCACGCCACCATGCAGCATACCGGATACGCCTTCCTGCACATGGAATTCGACGTGAAAGGTCCCGTCTTCGCCGGTGACACCATTCACGTGGAATGCGAGGTGGTCGAAGCACGGCGGAGCAAGAACAGGCCGAACCGCGGATTGGTGCGCACCAAGAACATCGTTCGCAAACAAGACGGCTCGGTCGTCCTGGAATATAACCCGCTGCGAATGATGAAAGCCCGCAGCAACGGTTGAGTGGCACCTCATGCATACCGAGATCGCTTCGGGACTCGATCAGCCAACGGGGCCGCTTGCCGGCGTTCGGGTGATCGACCTGACCATCAACGTTCTTGGGCCCGTCGCCACCCAGATTCTGGGTGACATGGGTGCCGACGTCATCAAGGTCGAGTCGCCCGGTGGCGACGACATGAGGCGAATCGGTCCGGCGCGAAGCGAGGGAATGGGCGCGTTCTTCCTGAATATGAATCGCAACAAACGCTCGATTGTCCTTGACCTCAAGCAGCCAGCCTCTCGTGCGACATTGCTCAGCCTTGTCGAAACGGCGGATGTGTTCGTCCATTCCATGCGGCCGAGTGCCGTCGAGCGGCTCGGCGTCAGCTATTCCGAGCTTTCCCAGCTCAACAAGCGGCTCGTCTATGCCTCGGCCGGCGGTTACCGCAATGATAGCTCTCGGCGGGATTGGCCGGCCTTCGACGACGTGATCCAGGCGACGTCCGGGATCGCGGCGATGAACTGCATGGGCGGTGAGCCGCGATATTTTCCGACCGTGGTCTGCGACAAGCTTTGCGGCTATATCCTCGCCTCGTCTGTCGGCATGGCTCTGTATGCCCGTGAGCGAACCGGCCTCGGTCAGGAGGTGCATGTCGCCATGATGGATGCGATGGTCGGCTTCAACATGATCGAGCATCTCTGGGGCGGTGTGCTCGATGAGCCCGACCTCGGTGTCGGTTACAGCCGCATGCTGACGCCGCACCGTCGTCCCTACAAGACCAGCGACGGCTACATTGCGGTGTTGGCAGTGACCAATGAACAGTGGCGGCGGTTGTTCGCCGCAATCGACCGGCCCGAGCTGGCCGAGGACCCACGCTTTGCACGCATGGAGGCGCGGGTGGACAACATCGACGAGCTCTACGGCATTGTCGTGAAGGCAATGGAAGGACGCACGACGGATGCTTGGCTGGCGCGTCTGACCGCGGCAGATATTCCGAACGGGCCGGTCGAAGATTTTCAGGCGGTCTTCCGCGACGAATATCTCAGAGAGAGCCGTTTCTTCCGGCGCATGGAGCATCCGACGGAGGGCAGAATCGTTGCGATGGCGGCGCTCGCCAACTTCAACGGGACGGCAGCTTCGGTCCATCGTTTTCCGCCACGCCTCGGCGAGCACACCGAGGAAGTCCTCAGCGAGCTTGCGACGTCAGCGAAAATGCAGCCTGCATCTTCGAGAAGCGGCTGACCGCGGCGCGGGCCGCGCAATCCGGTTTCGCATAGCGAAATTCGGCTTGCGTCAAGAGTGAGATTCCGTCATTGCACTCGATGGGTGCGAGACGATGGGGTGTTCTTGCGCGCGATTCGAGGTGCGGCCGAGATGACCATGTTGCAGCCCAGAGGCTCGGGCGAAGCGGCTTCCCGTAGCGCACGCAAGGGAAGGCAGAATAGCGAGCCGGCCGGCGCAACGTTGACCGCCGGGCCGCGATCCCTGCAACGGATGCTGGGCCTCTTTGACGTCATCGCCCGCTCTCCGGACGGATTGTCGCTTGCCGAACTCTCGAGCCGATTGAAATCGCCAAAGAGCAGCCTGCTGACGCTGCTGCGTCCCATGGTCGCCGGCAACTATCTCAGCCATTCCAATGGCCGATACAGCCTGGGAAACGAGAGCTTTGTGCTCGCGACCAACATCCTGTCGGCGCGAAAGTTCGGCCCGGTCGTACGTGGGCTGATGACCGAGTTGCAGCAGCAATGTCCTGAGACGATCATCCTGGCCGTTATCGATCGGGCGGCACAATCGGTGATGTACTCGGACGTGCTGGAGAGCCCGCAGCTCGTCCGTTATTCGGTACCGAGCGGAACGGCACGGCCGCTCTATACCTCCGCCGCGGGCCAGCTCCTCTTGGCGTATCAGGACGAGAAATGGCGCGAACAATATTTGAAGCGGGTCAGGCTCAAGCCTCTGACCGCGCGGACGGTCACCAACATTGAGCAGTTGCGAAAGAAGCTCAATTCGATCAAGCGGACCGGCCTTTCCGTCAGTGTGTCGGAAGCGGTGGAAGGGGCGACCGGCGTCGCCGCACCAATCTTCGGTCCCGACGGTGCCATCCTGGCCACCCTGCTCGTTGCCGGCCCGACCGACCGCTACAGCCGCGAGGGGCAGAGCTGGGGGGATTTCGCCCGGGATTTTGCGTCCCGCGCCTCCCGCGCGGTCGGCTTCTCCGGCGCTGCCCGGCAAGACGACTGAGCGCTCCCTACCAAACAGCTCATATGTGTTTTTGGAGCCGCGCGCCTTCAATATTCGCGCGAGTTGCCTAAACCCGACCTGCTCACTGCCGTTGCAGTCATCGCAACGGGTGCGGCGGAGTCTCGCGGATGAACCTGGACTTTGACGACAGCGACAAGGCTTTTCGCGAGGAGGTGCGAGAGCTTCTCAAGGCATCCCTGCCGACGGATATTCGTCACAGGATGATGCGCTCCGCGCATCCGGACAAATCCGACATCATTCGCTGGCAACGCATATTGAACGCAAAAGGATGGGCCGTCCCCCATTGGCCCGTCGAGTGGGGCGGCACGAACTGGACCCCGGTGCAGCGCTACATCTTCACGGAAGAGGTCACGCAGTAGCCGGCGCCGGAGACGCTGTCCTTCAATACGACGATGGTTGGCCGGTTTCTTTACACATTTGGAAGCGAGGAGCAGAAGCGGCGCTTCCTCCCGGCGATCGCAAATCTTGATATCTGGTTCTGTCAGGGCTTTTCCGAGCCTGGTGCCGGTTCCGATCTTGCCTCCCTGTCCACGCGCGCGATGCGCGAAGGAGACGAGTACGTTATCAACGGGCAGAAGCTCTGGACGTCAACGGCGCATCACGCGGACTGGATATTCGTTCTGGCCCGGACTTCGGCGACTGCGAAGAAACAGGAGGGGATCAGCTTGATTCTCGTCGATCTCAAGACTCCCGTTGTGTCGAAGTACGCCCGATCCTTACCATCGACGGCCATCACCATACGGAGTATTCTTCACCAATGTGCGCGTTCCCGTCGCCAATCTCGTCGGCGAGGAGAATCGTGGATGGGATTATGCCAAGTTCCTGCTCGGCAACGAGCGTGTCGGCATCACCCGTGTCGGTTTGTCGAAGGCACGGCTTCGCGAAGCCAGCATACTCGCCAAGCGGCAGCTCACGCGCTCGGGCTCACTATGGACCGATCCGGATTCCAGGCAGCAGTTCGCGCGCTTGGAATTCGAGCTGAGGGCAGCCGAGATGACCGCGATGCCGTTGCTTGATCAGACAAGCATCGCGAGAAGGGCAAGCCTAACGGTGTGGGGCTTCCAAGCAGGTCTTTCTGCCATGCTGGAAACTACAGCGTGACGACGCTTGTTGTCGTCGACGGTGATCTTGGATGCGCCGATGAGGAAACCCGAGTTCATCTGCGAGAACCGGTCGGGCTCTCCATGATGGTCTTTGCGATGGCTACCGCCTTCTTCAATTCGCGATCTCGACCTCCAAATGTTGTTTGCGACGATCAGCGCGCGTTAGCACAAAGTCCTCGATTACGAAGACTCCTTCTCTACTGGTCGCAGATGAGTCCGACGCCGCCATTGCGGACACGACGTCGGCGGCCGTTTCGATTCGGCTGAGAGACCGCGGACATGGCCTGTTCCTGGTCGACCGTCGACGACGGAGGCGGCTCGATCCGCATTCCGGCCGGCGTCAACGGCAATGTCGGTCTTAAGTCTCGCGTTGAGTGTTCTCGATCGCGCCGCATTTGTCCGATCTCACGGGGCACCGCAAACAGGCGGTACAACGAAGCACTACGATCGTGCGACGGATACCTATTTTCGGTCGGATAACCCCGGGGTGCGACGAGGGCTTTTGCTTTGGAATCAAAGATGGAATCAAGCGGGCGGGCCGGAATGGAAAAATCATTGTGTAGCAATGGATTATTGCAAGGTTCGATCCCTCCCGCCCCAGCCACGGGCTTCGGTCGGTAGCGTGGTGAGAAGCCTGCATAGCTGGTTTCGCAGGACACCAAAGCAGCGCGAAGACTCGATATCCTGCAACCTGCCGGCTATTTTGCGTTCCCGGACAAACTCTCTTGGGGAGAAGAGTCGAATGGCCAACATCGTTTATATCCTGACGAATGA
>JAWKWE010000011.1 GCA_041397645.1 Hyphomicrobiaceae bacterium
GGTTCAAATCCTCTCGCTCCGACCATTTTCCCCTTAAGAAATCAATCACTTCCTAATCCGCCTGTTTCGAACGCCTATCGCGATTTCGGAACGAACAGGCACCAATCGGCGCATTTCGGAACGGTAAGTCCCGAAATTGTCCCGAACGACGTTCCTCCCGCGTTCTGCGCGGTGCCGGCCTGCGAAGTCGAGCTGTACCTAGCCTTGGGATGGCGTCTCGGCCCTCAGCCCGACGGCGACGTCGTGCCCATGCGGCCACCGGAGGCGGTCCGATGACCGACTTCCCCATCACCATTGCCCAATGGGATCGAAACGCCCGCGAGGTCGTCCGGGTCGCCCTCGATCAGTACAATGGCCGGCACACCGTCAACGCGCGCGTTTGGTATCGCGACGCTGAAGGCGGCGTGAAGCCTACCAAGACCGGCATCACGCTCAGCATCAAGCACCTGCCGGCGCTCGCCGCCGCCCTCGCGGAGGCCGAGCGCAGCGCGCGGAACTTGGGACTGATCGAAGATGAAGCGCCGGAGTCCAGCCACTCCCCCGCAACGGGCGAGGAGTAAGCTGGTGCAGCAGGACATCGATCCGGCCGGCGTCGACGTGGCGTTTGTCAGCACGACCTCGTCGGTCATGGTGACGCCTTGGCTCGCGCGGCCAGCTACGCGGGCGGGACGCTTCTGGCGGTGCCGTCGCGGAACAGCCAGAAGGCCGGCGACCGGGACTGCGGCATGATCATCAAGCGCGAGCACAACGGCAATTTCACCATCGTGCCGAACGCGATTTTCGTCGACAAGCGGCTTTCGATCGAGGCGAAGGGCGTCCTCGGCTATCTGCTGTCGCGACCGCCGAATTGGGAAGTCCGGCACGGCCAGCTCCAGGCAGAGCTCGGAATCGGTCGACGTTGGCTGGAGCGGATCCTGAACGAAATAATCGCCGCCGGCTACATGGAGCGCGACGAGGAGCAGGGTCGTGACGAGTGTAACCGCTTCAAATCATATGACTATGTCGTCCGGGACGTTCCTCTCTGCGCCGCTGGCGGAGTTCCCGTTGTACATACCGCGCATCGGCGCAAGCCGCTGCGCGATACGTCCACCGGTTCTAATAAAACTGAGAGTAATAAAACTTACAGAAATAAAATTGAAGATTCTCCCCCTCCTACTCCCCCAGCGACCAGCGAAGGGGAGGGGAATGATCTTCGCCGTTCGAAAGAAGCAAAACGACGCCTCGCCGATGAATACGATGCCGCGCAGGAACGCTGGGAAGTCGTTGGGCCAAAGGATGGGCAGCACGTTGCCGCTCCACACGGGAACTGCAAAGCAACCGCCGCCGAGATCGGCCTCACCCGCAAGCAAATCCACGAGGCTCGCATCATTCGCGACGCGGAGGCGGGGCAGCCAGACGGCAGGGTGGAGAGCCCAGCATCGGAGCCCAAGTTCGATGAAGTTTGGAGCGCTTGCAGGGGAGATCCTGGGAAGCCAGGACCAGCGCTCGCCGAGTGGCGTAAGCTGAGACCCTCTGACCGGCGCAAAGTCGGCGAACTTCTCGGCCCTCATGGTCTCGACATCGATGGCATGTGGCTATGCAAGTGGTTGCAAGCGCGCAGGTGGGAAGCGCCAAGGCTGACTCGCCGCGGCGATGTGATCGCAGCATCCGACCGGCTGATCAATGAGATCGGTTCAACCGACGCGCCCCTGATCGTCATCGAGCCGCACTCGCCGGCATGGCATGCCGAGCGCAACAGGATGATCGCTGCAGGCAAGAGCGTCGACTTCATGGATGCGCACGGAGCCAGAGGGGGAGTGTTGACGGTGCGCCGGATTGATGGTGGCGCCGACGGTTGCGCTGACACAGCGCATTCGCTGCTCGCACCACAGGATGTTCGAGATGGGTGATGGGACCAAGTTCACGGGTCCTTCCAGCGAAGGTGGCCACGCGAGTAGTTCGCACCCCGACTATTTTCTAGTGGGTCGGTTTTGAAAACGGTACACGCACATGAACGTGCAGGAGCACGATAACACGGGTTTGGTGAGCATTACGGAGGCGGCGGCACGATTGACGGCCGCCGGCGACGCGATCGACCGCTCGACGCTGTCGAGATATGTCAGCCGATACGCCGCGGCCCTGAATCCCTCGAAACTGGGGCGCGAGACGGTCGTCGAATTCGAAAAACTCAGGCAACATCGGACGCAAAACATCAGGCTCGAGTCCAAGCCGCTCGTCCGGACGATCGCGAAGTCGGATTCGCAGGCCCGAAAACTCGATGCTGATGCCCGGATCCGCGAGCTCGACCTGGCCGAGCGTGAGGGCAAGATCACGCTCAAGAGCGAAGTTGCGGAGGCCGCCCGCACAGCAATTGCAGAGCTGCGGGCGGCGCTCGACGCTGCCGTGAACGATACCGCCGAGCAGATCGCCCATGCCTTGGGGGGCGAGCCGCGTCTGATCAGGCCGGCGCTTCGGAAGATGGCGGCGAGGGCTTTCGAAGCGTTCTCCGAACGGATGCGATCGTGCACGTTTGACCAGGCGGTGCCGGCGCCGAGCGACGACAAGCGCAGCGAAGAGGAGCCTGCTTGATGTCGTTGTCCTCGGCTCAGCTGCGCGAAATGTTTCCAGGCATCAGCGACGGCCGGCAGCTGTTAGCTACCGCGCTTGCCGATGCCGCAACCCCGGAAGAAGAGCTGACGGTCTCCGATTGGGCCGATCGATACCGTGTAGTGAGCGCGGAATCCGGTTCGCGTTTTCCCGGCCAGTGGCTCACGTCCCGCGTGCCGCTCGCGCGCGAGATCATGGACTGCCTGCATCCGGATCATCCCGCGCGCACTGTCACCAACATGGGGTCGGCGCAGATCGTCAAGACCGAGATCATTGTCAACTGGTTCGGCTTCATTGTCGACCGTGCGCCTGGGCCGATGCTTGTCGTTCTGCCATCGCTCGACGAGGCCGTGAAATTCAACCGGGTGAAGCTGCAGCCGACGATCGACGCTTCACCGCGGATCCAGCACCGGGTGAAGCCGGATAACAGCCGGGACGAGGCGGCCTCGACGACGTCGTTCAAGCGCTTCAGCGGCGGCTTTGCCCAGATCGTCACCGCGTCTTCGTCGAAGGGCCTGCAGGGCATTTCGATCCGCTATCTCGCGCTCGATGAGATCAGCGAATATCCGATCGACACGGACGGCCGCGGCTCGCCGATCACCCAGGCGGAGGCGCGGCAAAAATCCTGGAGCGACCTGGCCAAGACGTACCGATCCTCGACGCCTGGGCTGCTCGGGGACTGCCGGATTTCGGAAATGTACGAGGCCGGCGACCAGCGGAAACCCTACCTGCCATGCCCGCACTGCGGTGATTGGCAGCAGCTCGAATTCGACCGGATGATGCCGCCGAGCGAGAGCACGAAACATCGGGTCACGTTCGCTTGTGCTTCTTGCGGCGCGCTGATCGATCAGGTGCACCGAGCGAACATGCTGGAGAACGCCCGCTGGATCGCGATGCGCGTGCACGAGGATGCCACACCGGTGCCAACCATCATCAAGGCGGGAGATATTGATCGCTGGTATTGCCCGCCTTGCGAAGGACGTTGTCGCGACTTTCAGCCCAGCTATTCCTGGTGGTCGGCCTATTCGAATTTTGAGCGCTGGGAAGACATCTTCGAGCGCGGGGAAGCCGCGAAGGGAGATCCGCTGAAGTGGAAAACGTTCTGCCAGCAGGATCTCGGCCAACCCTACGATCCGACGGCTGACGCGCCTGACTGGGACAAACTCTTGGCCGCACGAAAGCAATGGCCGCGCGGCACGGTCGTCTGGCCGGCGTGTTTGCTGACCGGCTTCATCGACGTGCAGGGGGACCGGCTGGAATGGGGCGTCTGGGGTTGGGGCCCGGAGGGGCAGGGGTGGCTGGTCGACTGCGGCGTGATTCCTCATCCCGCGGAAACAGACGATGCTTGGCGAGAGGTCGATGCTTTGCTCGGCGCGACGTTTGCGGCCGCCAACGGCGCTCGCATCTCGGTCTCGGCCTGGGGAATCGACACCGGCTACGTATCGCCCCTGATCTATCAGCGCGCCCTTGGGCGGCATAATTTGAAGGCGTGCAAGGGCGCTTCCGGCCTGCGGTCGAAAGACGCGTTGCCATGTGTCGTTCGCCAGGTCCCGCTCAAGACTGCGCTCGGTCGCAAGGTTCAGGGCAGGATGGTGCGGCTGCATTTCATCGGCACGTTCGGCCTGAAGAGTGCGATCTACTACGGACTGCGCAACCTGATCGGCGGCGCCGATATCGACGGCCGCTATGCCCGGGGCACGCTGCACCTGCCTGACTGGATCGGCGAGGACTACACCAAGCAGCTCACGGCTGAGGTGCTGTTCGATCCGAAGGCCCAGGCAAAGGGCAAGGCGCGACGGGCGATGATGGAGAAACCCGGAGACTTGCGCGAGTGGAGGAAGATGCCGGGGCGTGCAAACGAAGCGCTCGACATCGTCGTCGGCTGCCGCGCGTTGGCCTGGCTGCTGAAGATGGACGGTTGGTCGCCCGCTCAGTGGGCGGAGCTGGCTGCGGCCGTTTGGCAGACCGAAGTTCCGGCCGAACTGGATCTCTTCAGTGCTCCGCACGCTGAAATGACCAAGCCGCCGGCGGCGGTCATTCAGCGCCGCTCGAAGCGGCATGTGCGGGTGTTTAGGACCTGACTGGAAGGGCGCGCCATCCGGCTTTGCGGAAACCCCTTCCGCCGCGGCAGCGGTTTCTCTGGCCCCGCCGTTACGGTTGAGCCTCGCGGCGCATGGCGTCGGCAAAACCCTGTGCGTGGCGGAATGGGGTTTCGGACCATTTTTACGCGGTGCCGAGACGGAACAGCCTAAAGGAAGATCAACCCAGAGTAGCCCGTGCCGAGACGAAACAGGCTGCAAGGGGGGGCCGCCGATGGAAACCCGTTCCAGCGCGGAACAGGTTTCCGCCCGGCCCGAGACTCGACCCGGTACGGCATTCTGAGCCCCCGCACATGATTGCGCGGCCAAGGGCGCGATGGATCGAGGCCGCGGCCGTCAGCGCGACGGCCTTGCCGCCAACCGACGCCGTAACCCGCCATGAAAACACAAACGCCGCGAATCGAAAGCAGTCACGGGAATCTGTGGCCCATCCTCGACTCCGGAATTTAATTCCGGAGATTTGCGTTTTTTTCTTTCGTGGCTGGGCCCTAGCCTTTCCGGGCGCACCTGATTCTCTTGGTCCTTTCGGGAATTCGGTGCCAGGCGCTCTGGACAAGCGCCAAACGAGCGGCGCGAAACTTGCCCTCCAGCGTTCGCGCCGCTCGTTCAACCAGAGCCGAGGAGAACACCCATGACTGTTTCGAACGATGACACCTGGCGCAAAGAGTGGCACGCGAGCGCTGCACTGCGTGCCGAGTTTGCCGATGACCTCGATTGCTACCTCGCCTTCAGGCGAGCCGAAGCCGCGGGGGCCGTCCATTTCGTCCGGGGCCGGACCGTAACAATCTCACGGGCCGAAAGTGATGCCGCCGCGCGGCAGCTCGCAAGTCCTCCTCGGAATTGAGATCGGCCTGCTGTCGCGCGTTACAGGGCTGCTGCGCCCGCGGGCGCAGCGCAGATCGGCGGGAGAAGAGAAATGATCCAGTCAGCCGTTTTGGGTTCGTTGTCGGTCGTGATCGGCGGGGATGTTTCCGGGCTCGACAAAGGTGTTGCGAAGGCCGAGGGCTTTTTGTCGGCAAGCTGACCGGCAGCCTCAACAGCAACGTCGGCGCGCTGGCAAATATGCGGCTCTGGCAACCGCCACAGGTGCCGCGTTGGCGACCGGCCTGCTGACTAAGTCGCTCGAGACGATCGACGCACAGTCGAAACTGGCGGCATGACTCAACGGCTCGGTTGCGGAGGTGCAGTCGCTGGTGCACGCCTCTAATCTCGCAAGCGTGTCGCAGGAGACGCTCGCGGCCTCCACTGGCCGAAATAGGCCATTCGCAGATGCAAAAAGGCCACTTTTGAGTCTTATTGTTCGTTGACCGCCAAATGGGAGCAATTTATCAGTTTCCTGTGGCGGGCAAACAATCATCAGCTACCGAGGAGGTCGGTGCAACTCCAGTTGCGCAAGCAGAACTTGCTGCGGGCGAAACAAAGGAGGCTATGCGCGGCTTTCTTCAAGCAGCTCGACGCGGTCTCAGTGAAGATGAGTTGTCGACCCCAGCTGCTCGGCGGTTTCTGATTGCTGAGCTAGAGAGAATGGATGAACTTTGCAGCAATAATGAACTGTTCGTGCAGCAATATCACGAACAGAAAGTAACAATTGCCGTGCTAACGGAAACCGCCAAAAGCTCGCGCTGGAATGAAATTCTTTCGTTCGTGTGCCTGTCAGTCGGTTCGGCAGGGCTTGGTGCGTCTCCAAGCTACTTTTCGATTCCGGGTGCTGAGAAGTTCGGCATAGTCTTCCTAATTCTATCCCTCGTTCTCGTGTCCGCTGGAGTGATTGCGAGGGTGATGAGATGAACCTTGAATTGCAAGGTGTCGAAGACACGGGAAATATCGAGCGCGAGCGCGTGGTTATGAAGGCCACGAAGGACGTTGATATTGGAGGGTTCGCAATCTTCAAGGGTCGAAAGACATCAGACAATGGTGTTGCGAGTGGCCCTGTGCCAGCAGCTTTTTGGCTCCCCGATAAGAAGATCAAGGCCGGTGATTTTGTTGTCCTTTATACAAAATCAGGAACAACCAGCGAAAAGGTAGGAACCAGTGGGGCTACATCCTATTTTTTTTACTGGGGGTACAAGGAACCACAATGGAAGGGGCAAATGGCGGTTCTGGTGAGAACAACCAGCTGGGAGTTTACCGCAGTATAATTGTTGTTACTGACGACCACCTTGAATTACGCACTTGCGGCGGCGATCCGGCGGGTTTTCGGTAGTGTCTCAGTTTGAAATTTCAGCGGCCTTTTTCTTGTGAGATCCTCGCACGGCAGGCACTTCCCGCGCGTCGATCAAGGCAACCAAGTCCGACATTTTTAGAACCTTGTCCACAAGACCCGATGCCATGGCCGGGGTCGCGCCAAGCGTCTTGTGGACGCGGCAGAAGTTGTAGAACACGAAGTAGAGCGCCAGCGCATGGCAATGGTTCTTGAACTTCTTGCCGATGCACTTGGGCGGGCTATCGCGGCCGGGGCCAGCATAGTCCGTCGCGAAAATCTTGTTCAGCATCGCATAGTCGGCTTCAAAGCCCGCTTCCAGAACGGTCTTTAAGTAAGCCTTGTGACCGTCCGTGGTGAGCTGCACGCGGTTGGCAAGACGGCCCTTCAAATCGAACATGAAGGCCGCGCCGGTGTCCGCGCTGCGGTCGCCAACATGCCAAGAAACGATCAGCTTGGAGTCGGCATCAATCGCGATCCACGTCCACACGTCGCCAGCGGCCTCAGGAGCGGCCTTGGCGAACTTGACGGGCCTCTGCTTGACGTAGCTGAACGACCAGATTTCGTCACACTGGACTGCCTTGGAAGGTACGCTGCGAACAGTCGCGTCATGGAAGGCGGCGCAAGCCTCGCCAGCGTCTACCAGTAGCTTGGAAACGGTATTGATCGAGACCCCCGTAACCCGGCTGATCGACCGCATGGACGATCCCTCGCAAAGCATCTGGAGGATTTGAACGCGGGTTTCCAAGGGCAGCTTGTGCATGCCCCGAGCATCTGAACTTTATACTTAGCGTCAAGCAAAAGTTTCATTATATAGGTGCGGCAGTAAGGTTCCTTTTAACCTTGAGTTGAATGAGTCAGACTGACGCACCTTTATTGCGCCAGAGTTCATTTGACTTATATGTCAATACACGATGATATTAAGTACTGGATGGACCGGGGACGCCTGTTTCAGGTCTTCCCCCGCCTGCCGGGAGCTCCCGTCAGTCGGGTCATGATAGCTACCGAAAGTGTAAATCGGCTCGTCACAGGGCCATGGGAGAGCGAGCAAGAAGAATACAGGGCTGGTCGTTTGTGGGCAGACTTTGACCGCTACATCGAAGGGAGGCTGATAAGCGTCTCTTTGAACAGCCCGTACAAGAAACCAAGGACGACCTACATGGCGCGTCTAGACCCACCACGGGACGATGTCATCGAGATTCGCAGTAGAGACCCAAAGCCTGGAATTAGAGTGTTCGGATGCTTTGCAGACAAAGATCTTTACGTGGCAATCAATTGGGAGCACCGAGAAAAATTAGGCGGCCCAGAGGACAAGGAGTTCGACCGAGAGCGTGAAATCTGCAAGGCGAAATGGCGTCAACTGTTCCCCACTTATCCGTCAGTCAACGGAAACCAAATCAATGAGTACTTCGCAGACACCTCAAACGTCTTTTCTGTCTGAAATTTCAAAGGGCGAATGTATCCCGATTGGGAAGCTTGCGTATTTTCGCGAGCGATTTCGTGACCGACTTTACGAATTGGTGGTCTCTGAGTTTTTGAAAAAAGAACGCTCCGGTGATCTGACGCGTGCTGAATTGGCGCGGCGGATCGGCCGCAAGCCAGAACAGATCACGCGATGGTTGGGGGCGCCTGGCAATTGGACGCTTGAAACGGTAAGCGACCTGCTTCTGGCAATCTCCAAGTCCGAATTGAACTTCGAACTAGCGCCCCTAGAGAATCGAGCGCCACGCAATTATTCAGGTCCAGACTGGCTGCAAAAATCCAAAATCGAAGAGTTGCCGCCAAAGACAACGACAGGAACGGCAACTCTGCAACTTCTGCAGAAGGCTTCCTAAATGGCACGATGGAACGCTGTAGGATTCTTTTGCGAAGACATTCGACAAGAGATGAACAACGTCGACACACTAGTCGGCGTAATGCCCGACAATGTAGCTATAGGCAAGAAAGTGCCGGGCCTGATCCCAAAGCTTGGCATTTATGTTCGAGTCCATTTGGAGCCCGACTATGAAGTGAAAAACATCACTCTCACTGCGGATTTCTTTAATGGAAAACATCGACAGATTCTTGGTGTCTTCAAAGAGGAAGAAATCGTGCGGGAGCGGGACTTAGCGAAAAAGAGGGGGGCGAAGCTACTCGGTTTCATTTCCCGAGCCACGCTGACTCCAGTTCCGATCCCTGAACATGGGAAGGTGTTTCTGTTCGCTAACGTCGATGGAGACGAGATAATTTGCGGTGGACTAAGTTTCGTCGAAGCCTAGCGATCCTTCCACCGCTTTGCCGCCGCCTTCTTAGCAATCTCTTTCCTCTTCTTGGCCGACATGCCTTCAGCCCTGGCCTTGCCACCCAGGCGGCCCAGCGCCACGGCGGCGGCGTTCTTGCCGTCGTCCGTGGTCAAGTCCTCTATCTCGCCGGTGGCGATCTTGCCGATCATGACGGCAGCGCCAATCACATCAGCGGGGCGCTTTTCGCCTTTAGGGCCTCTTGGCATCAGCCTTAATCCCCATGCGCCAGCGCATGTACTCGTGGGCGAAGAACCTGCTAGGTAAGAGATTGAACAAAGCGTCTTCTATTTCCTGCTCGCTCAGTAAGCCTGCGACGGCATCTTGCAGCACTTTCTCGCTCGGAAGATCGGCGACATCAGCGAAATAACCTTCTGCTGGCTTCGCCGTGCTGGTACCCAGTTCAAAATGCTTTTTGTCTTGGTTCGCTGGCCGTGCAAACGGTTCGTAGACTTGCATCTGAAGCCCTCGCGTTAGCCCCGCTAGCGGATATAATGCTTAGCGGTAAGCTTCGCAAGGGAGGGGCAAATGCAAGGTTGGGTCAAATGGTGGTGTGATCTGATCGGCGTCACTGATCCCGGTTCGATTCAGATCGCAACTGGCATTATGGCGGGCGGGACCGGGCTGCTGGCAGCATATATTGCGTGGCTGCTCGTGGTCTTTGCCTTGGGCCTTTTGTGGGCGATGCGTGACTAAATTTCAAACTGAGACACCACCTAATTTTTCATTGAACCGCGCCACGCGTTCGTGGCTTGTATCGCCCGATGCCAAAGACCTGGAAGGTTTCCGCCGTCCGGAGTTTCCTCAAGGCTCGCAGCGAGAGCGCAGACAGCAAGCCAAGCGGCGGCGCGCTCGTGCTCATCGGTACGCTTGTTCGCAACCTGATCACGAATTTGCTTCACTCGCTGAAGGACTTCGGGCCCTTTCTTACCTTGCAACTCTCCAAGCGCCTGGGCAGATCTCTCGGCAGTTTCCTTGTCCTCCTTCGTCCACATGGCGCGATACTCCCCTTGGAGGTGACATCAGTATTTGTCTTCGTAGCGGTGCTCTTCCCGACGAACAATCTTGTCTCCGGCTAGCAACTCCAAGGTCAACACGTTGATGTCGGGTCGGATTGAGAACGCTTGCGACGGGTCATACCAGCGCCACGTGAACCGCAGGGTTTGCCCATTCGCGCTTTTTTCCCAGACAGTGATCTGGGAGGGCTTCCGGTCGCCTTGTTCGATCAAACCATGCCGCTCAATAGCTTTTGAAGCCAAATCATGGCCTTCGGAGGTCGTGGCCTTCTCCATCGCTGCGGCGATGTCGTCGAATGCCGAATTGAAGTCCATGCCTGTCGGTCCTTCTAAATCGGGATGCAATCGTTTCACCCGCGCATAGGTTGTCTTCCGTGATGTTTTAATGTCAAGGTTTCTTGGTGCTGCGCGGAGCGCGAAAGCCGTTCCCGAGGGCGTGACCCTGGTTATAGGATCCTCCGACGGACAAGAATTGCTCGCTTTCGGAACAATTTCTTTTCGGGCTTTGGTGGCTGCCCCCTGGCTGATCTGGGGGCTTGGCAATCGACGGCAAATCAGCGAGTCTGACCTTCGGAGCGTGGAAACTCCCGCCAGCGGCCTTGCCGGGCTGGGCTGGCACCAGGGCGTTGGCATGGCGATCCTTGCCGGGATCATCAAGGCCAACGAAGCGAAGCGTGCCGATAGCCGTCGGCGCGACCGGCTTAGTATGCCGGGAGAGCGGCGGCTATACAACACCCGCAAGGGAAAGGCCGTCGCGCATCGTCTCTGGCGATGTTTCCACACTCCCGGAACCAGCCTGCCGCTGGCGCCCGGCCGTGGAAAGGCCGTTTCAAGAGAAAGCCCATGAGCACCAAATCGAAGCTTAGCCGCGGCGGACCTCGCTCGCCGATTGGCCGCCAGAAAACGCGTGCCGCAAAATCTAGGGGACTGTCGTTTACCGCGCTGGGCCCGAAAAACGGTCGCCGTTGTTTTTGGAAAGTCGCCGCCACCGGAGACTACAGCGCCGATTGCGATGCTGGCCGCGCCTACGCGCTCCAGTACCTCGCCTATCAGGAAGAAGCTAAAGACGCCGGCAGTCTGCTGCAGCTCATCGTCGCCGACATGCCGCGAGGCAAAGACATGAGCGGCATCGAAAACGCCTTTCTCGAGATGATCTGCTTTGCCGCCGTAGAAGGCGCTTACCGCGCGCGCGAAATTTCCAGATACTGGGATCGATGCCGACAGGACGAGGGTCGATTTACGCAGGACGAGAACCACAAACGTCTGCAGTGAGCATTTGAGCAAGGATGCGGCGGGATTTGTTTGCGTCCTCGCCCTCCATCACTTTCGGGAAAACCCAGGGAGTGCACGCCAATTCTGTGGAGAAGGTAGGCGTCATCCTATGAATGACGCCTACCAACGTCCACGCTGGCCGCGCGGAAATTGATTCTTGATCCAGGTGGGCCACCTTATGCTTTCAACGCTTGAACCGCTTGATGATTCGACCTTTACGATCGGCCAGGTCGCCAAAGTGCTTTCGATAACGCCGGCGATCATCGCCAACCACCATCACAACAACGGTTTGGACTATTGCTCCGAGTCGCCTGAGCGCGGCCGAGGCCGCGACTTTTGCGTCATCGACGTTTACATGCTGGCCCTGGTGCGCGAGATCCTCGAGCTGACCGGAGACGCGAACCGGGCCGCCGAGGACGTCAGCCGGCTGGTTTACTTCGAGGGCGACCGTCTATTGCGATCGAGCGGCCTGTTACCGCCCAGCCGCCGGAAGGCGCGGAAAAGGGTGCTGCGCGAGAATCTGGGCGCAGCTCACGAGCTCTTCGTGCAACACCGGAGGCCGTCTCTGAATGTGGGTCGCTATGGACACTGCGATGGTGACTGGTTTTTGCTCCGGGAAGATGCCGATGAGGCCTTTTTTCCGCACCGATACCAACCAGGTGGCGCCGATTATCGCCGAGACGAGTTCAGCGACGCGCTCTATCGCGGCGTGATCGCGCGCCGGCGCGTGTGCTGCGTGAACGCGACGATGAGGCTCAGGCAGGTTGATGAGCAGCTGTCGAGTTTGGGAGGGGGGCCGAAAGAATGACCGATCGCACTAAGCCCGAAATCTTCGTGCCGCCGTCTGGCGCGATCGAGACGAGCGAGCTTTTTGATCAGATATTGGCAGGGTTGGGACTCGTGCGAAGCGGCGGCCGGGCCTATTTGCCCAGCGCTACACGTCAGGCGCAGATGCTGTGCGAAGCGGCAGAAAAGATCCCGGCTGAGGAGGACCGTTATCAGCTGCTCGAGCGGGCCAAGATGCTCGAGCAAATGTCGGCTGAGCAAAAGCTCGCACGCGAAGAGGCGATTGCGCGTGTCGCAGAATACCGGGCCAGCGTCGGGGAGCTGCAGGAGGGGCCAGAGCGAAGCGCCCTGCTGCACGCTGCCGCGGAGCTCGAAAACGCCTTGCGGCGCCCGTTGGGATCGGGGGCTTCCTGCGAAACGCTAATCGGCGAGATGCGGCGGCTGAAGGGGCAGGCCGATCGGATCAGCGACGACGATTCGATACAGGCGTTGAATTTGCGACATAGGGCGGACCGTCTGGAACATATCGTTAGCCAGGTGGTGAACCGTGACGTCCTGCAGGAATGGGCTCGGCAATTGCGCGATGCGGGAGAAAAGCATCCGGAAGGGGAGACGCGCGCTGCATTGCTCGAGGAAGCCTCCCGGTTAGAGATGAAATCCGAGGGTGGCTGTGATCTGGGGCACGTCGCTCACGTCTGTTGGCGAGTAGCCGTTGAGAAGCTCGAGCAGGGTGCGCTGCTGTGGTTTGTGCACGAGCGCGGTAAGGGATGGCTGCACCAGCCGGCTGGTTTTTCGCAATGGGAATGTCGCGACGAGGAGGGCGGCGAGTTTCAACGGTCGACGGCGGCGAAGGAAATCGTTTTTGATTCCCGGTTCGTTTGGGCGGCGAATGCGGTGTCCGGAGACGGCGGGCCAGCCAATGCGGTGTCCGGAGACGGCGGGCTAGCCTCGGAAAAGCTGCAGGAGTTCACCGAATACATCGACAGCAAGTGCGCGGATTTTGACGAAGAGGAGTCCTCTTTCGAAAGGCGGAAGGAGTCACTCACTGAGGATGAAAAGAAGCTCCACGACGCTGCCGATATCCGAGCGACCCTAATGCGCCAAACTCGGTGGGCCCTTGCTGAGATAAGCCATCGTGTGCTCAGCAGAGCAGCATCTGGCATCAAGCGGAAACAAGGGCGTCCTCCCAATGACTGGTCAGAAGAAGATGCAGCGGTGAAAGCCTTCGCGCTTCACGAGGTATTCGGAACTACAGAAGATTATGCAAAGAGGCTCGTTGCCGAAAAAGAAAAGCGAAAGAGGAAGGGAGGGATAACCGCGGCGCGGGCCTACATAGAAGGTAATTTGCTCAGTAGTTCCGTCAACGACTTGGAGCTTGCGGAAAAGTACAAAATCGAAAAAGAGGCCATCCGTCAGATGTTTGGTCCATCAACGTAGGGGCTCACATCGCCTCCGGAAATGATTTCCGGAGAGATCGATTTTTAATTCTCGTCCCTCTCCGGCAACCATTTGATGGTGAATGATTCCAACGGAGGAGCATCAAATGGCCCTGATGAAGGCGATTTTGGACAGACTGCCGACCCTGCGCAACTCGCAGGACTTCGCTACCGCCGCACTTGAGCTGAAGGAACGACTCGGCCGGGTCCAGGCCGAGGCCGATGGTTTGAAGGCCGCGCACGAAGACGCGCTGTTCGGGAACCCTGCAGCGCTCAACGATGTCAAATCGAAGATCGCCGCAAACCAGGCTGAGCAGGAAGAGTTGAGGATCGCGATCGCCGGAGCCGAGCGGCGGCGTAGGGAAGCTGTCGAGGCGGAAAAAAATGCCGATCTCGAGAAGCGTGCAGGGGAAGCCCGCAGGGTGCAGAAGCTCTTGCTCGGCCAGTACTGCGAAATCAACGAGCACCTCGTCGCCGTCGGCGACCTGCTCAAGAGCATCAACGAAGGCGAGTCCGTGCTGTTGGAATATAACGCCTTCATCAATGCCTCCGAGAGCGCTCGCAAGGATCATCTCAGGGTCCCGAGCCCGCTGTCGCATCTCCCTTCGGTTTACGAGGAAAGGCAGCGGGCGCGCGTTAGCTTTGAAGCCGGGCACGTTCGGCGTCTATCGATTCAGGGATATTTCCCGCCGCACCCGGACGGGCCCGCGCTGTCGCGTATGAAGCAAGTGAAGCTTTGACCATGTCACTGCTTTCACCGCAGGAAGCTGCCAAGCGCCTAAAGGTCTCGACGAAGACGCTGATGGCGTTCGTTGATGATGGCTCGCTTCGTTACATCAATGTTGGCCGTGGGGCGATCAAGCGCCGCGTCAAATTTACCGAGGCCGATCTGGACGAATTTGTCCAAGGTCGGGCTCAAAGGGAGGTGCCGGCGTGTCCGTCTACAAGCATGAAGACAGCCCGTTCTACCACTTCGACTTCCAGCTCAAAGGTCATCGGTTTCACGGCTCGACTGGCGCAAAAAGCAAGCGCGACGCCGAAGGATTCGAACGCCTAGAGAAGGCGAAGGCGCGCAA
>JAWKWE010000012.1 GCA_041397645.1 Hyphomicrobiaceae bacterium
GCCATGAAGCGTTTGAAGACTGGCGATTGGGTTGTGGTTGCGGACGGTGCACGCGGACTTGTACTCGTCAATACGGGCACAGCGTTGGAGCCGGAGCTGAGCACGGTGCGGACCTATGGCCAGGACAACCCCAAAACCAGCGAGCTTGGCCGCGACAAGCCAACACGCACTTTCGAATCCGTCGGCACCCGCAGATCGGCTGCTGAGGTTCCCGATCTCCATCAGCGAGCAGAAGACCGCTTCGTGGGGGAGATCATTGCCGAGCTCACAAAGGACGCAAGTGACAAGGCTTTCGACAAGGTTGTGATTGTTGCTCCGCCTGTTGCGCTTGGAGAAATGCGCAAGGTCGCTTCCGAAGGTCTAGCCGCCAAGGTATCTGCCTGGATTGACAAGGATCTGACCAAGGAGCCGATCACTTCAATCACCAAAACGGTTGTGCGCGAGCTGGAAGGCTGAGCCTTTTGCGTTCGTTCGAGCTGCAATTGCGCGCTTACTCGCCGCAGGCATGCAGAACCAGCTGCCGGCTGTGAGGGGCCGCGCGGTGTTCAAAAAGGTAGAGCCCCTGCCATGTTCCCAGCATCATTTGCCCGCGTGACAAGGGTATGGTTAGCGTCGATTGCGTCAGCGCCGCTTTTACGTGCGCGGGCATATCGTCGGGCCCTTCGCAGGTGTGAATAAAAAGACGATCTCCATCGGGAACCAGCCGCTTGAAAAAGGCAGTGAGATCGCGCTGGACATCAGGGTCAGCATTCTCCTGAATGACAAGCGATGCGGAGGTGTGCCGACAGAAAACGTGAAGCAGCCCGCATGAGATACTGCTGTTTGCTACAAACCGAGCGGCGTCTAGTGTGAATTCGTAAAGCCCCGCTCCGCGCGTGGCGATTGAAAGTATATCTTGCTGTTGGCGCATCGCTTGCCATCCGTGATGTGGTCGTCTCGTGCGCCAGCTTAGAGCCTGAGGGCATTTAACCGTCAAGGAAGGAGCAGGTTTGAGTCGAGCTTTTGTCAGGGACGATGATGGTGGTGAGGGCAGTGAGGACTTGCCCGACCGTTTGATCTCGTCTCACCGCAATTTGGTGACGGAGTCAGGACTAGCCATGATTGAGGCGGAGCTGGAAGCGCTGGGCGTCGCCTATGCTCAGGCGCAAGGTGCCGCCGACAGAATTGGATTGCAAAAGATTGCGCGCGAGATGCGCTATTGGACAGCGCGGCGCGCTTCGGCTGAGGTTCAGAGCGCGCCGCCCAAGGACGGGATTGTCCATTTCGGCTCTCGCGTCACCATTCTGCGCGACGACGGCCGCCGAGCAACCTATCGAATCGTGGGCGAAGATGAAGCAAACCCGGCCAAAGGGTCGCTTTCCTATGTGTCCCCGTTGTCCCAAGCATTAATGGGCCGGCGTGTCGGCGACGAAGTGACCGCAGGTCAGGGAACTGCTGAGATCGAGGCGATCGGCCAATAGGGTTCAATGCCTGTCAGCCGATCGCGATCGTAGACACCTACAAGATGGAGCGTACGACGCCGCCATCAACTCGCAACGAAGCGCCATTGGTGGCGGATGCTTCTTTCGAGCACACATAGACTACCATGTTGGCCACTTCCTCCACCGTCGCGAAGCGCTGAATGAGAGAGGAGGGGCGGTGAGTCTGTACGAAATTGCTCGCCATTTCGTCGGCGCTTATCCCGGCCTGCTTGGCAAGCGCCTCCAGGAAGCCCTCAACGCCGTCTGAGCGGGTTGGACCGGGCAGCACGGAATTCACCGTGACGTTCGAACCAGCCGACAGTTCCGCCAAGCCGCGTGAGATCGCCAGCTCTGCCGTCTTTGTGAAGCCATAGTGAATGAACTCTTTTGGAATCTGTACGGCCGATTCAGAGGAGATGAAAACAATGCGCCCCCAGTTGCGCTTCAACATGTCCGGCATCAGAGCGCGCGAGAGGCGGATGCCTGAAAGAACGTTCGTCTCGAAGTAATGGGTCCAGTCAGTGTCTGGAATTTCGAAAATGTCCTTAGGCTCGAAAGTGGCA